>NZ_CACVSS010000066.1:0-10903 GCF_902756765.1 uncultured Succinivibrio sp.
ACAGTACCCTCCGGACCAGCCTCACATAATGCAGCTGATGAATATAACGTCAGGCACACTGCTAAAGCGCTAAGCAGACTTTTAATTTGCATTTTCACACCCTCTATATAATACGGTTATATACCTTTTTTAGATAATATTAGTACAGTTAACAGTAATTGGTATTAATATACTGATATAGATTTCACAAATACGAATGATTTTTACAAAAGTTTTCTTCTACAAATTTTGTATCACTCCATATTTAAATAATATTCTTCTCTGCTATATAATAAATTTCACCTTTACATTTCTATATTCGTATTATTTATGATACGATCGTAAGAAAATTTAATTTCTGCAAAGCTTACATTTCAATCTTCAGTAAAATCAAAACAACTTTTTAACAAGTTTTTTATATTTTTATACTGGTATAAAAAAAATTATTATAATTATGTCGGGAGTCTAATTTGACAAAAAAATACATTTCTATAGCAATGGCATACGTAGGAGTTGTGATCGGAGCAGGACTTTCCTCTGGTCAGGACATTCTTCAGTATTTTCTAAGTTATGGAATCTCAGGAATAATAGGGGTTCTTGGATTAAGCCTTCTGCACATAATCTTTGGAAAAATCATCATCACCATAGGCTGTTATTTTCAGTCATCAAATCACCAGGAAGTACTTGAAAAAATTACCCATCCTGTTATTAACCGTCTTATAGATATATCCCTTATTATATCGAGTTTTATTGTTGGCTTTGTTATGTTTGCAGGAGCAGGAGCAAATCTTAGTCAGCAGTTCAGTCTGCCATTTTGGGTAGGAACATTAAGCTGCGCTTTACTGACAATCATTGTTGCCTTTATGGATTTTAAGAAAATAACTAAAGTCCTAGGGATCTTTACGCCCGTCATAATTATCATGATCCTAGCTATTTGTGCATATACCTTTATTGGAAAATCATATGACTATGTGGCATTGGACCGAGTTGCACAGACCATAAAATCACCACTGCCAAATATTACCCTTGCTGTGATTAACTATTACTCTCTATGCGCAATTTCAGCTGTATCAATGGCGTTTGTACTTGGGGGGTCTGTTGTCAGGATAGGTGTAGCTGAAAAAGGAGGTCTTTTAGGAGGAACAATCATTAGTTTCATTATCACCTGTGCTACAGTTACTCTTTATGCAAATATTGACAGCGTAAAAGATGCAGATATTCCAATGCTGCAAATTGTAAAAAATATAAGTCCTATATTTGCCTTTATATATTCTCTAACTATTTTTGCCCTTATCTTTAATACTGCATTCTCGCTGTTCTATGCTTTTGCAAAGCGTTTTGCAGGCAGGGATAAAAAGAAGCTCAGAAAAATTCTTTGCATAAGTGTCAGCATTGGTTTTGTACTAAGCTTCTGCGGATTCAAAAATCTTGTTACTTTTATGTATCCGATCCTAGGTTACATAGGAATGCTGCTTTTGGCAGTACTTCTCTTAACCTGGATTAAAGAAAAGAAAAATATCCTAACAGAAAAGCGAATTAGAAAAAAAATGATAAATCTTGCAGTCAAGAAATACGATGAAGACTTGGATTACACCAAAAAGGATAGAGAACTATTCCACAGTCTTGGAGAAAAATCTGTCGTAGATACAGAAGAGATCAAATCAGAAATAAAGAGTTTTGTAAAAGAAACCGGTACCGAGAATCTGAAACCTGCGGAACCGGAATCTTTAAATCAAATAAAAGATAAGAATGAATATTAACAAAATACTTTTTTTAGATGAGTTTCATAACCTGATATAAACTCATCTATCTTTGGATTCTTGATAACGTCATTGCAGACATAGGTAGGGAGCCCCTTCATTCCAACAAACTGCATAGCCTTATGCAGATGGAAATAAACTCCGTCTACTCCCTGCTCTTCAAAGAATTCTCCTTTTTCGGTAAAAGCCTCAATTGGAGCATTCCAGGTTACAGAGAACATATAGGATTTATCCTTTAAAAGGCCTCCTGTTCCGTAACCATGAGCAGGATCAACACGGTGACGACCATCGGAAGTTAAAAAGCGTCCGCCACCCTCAGTGAAAACCTCATCAATGTACTTCTTAACAATCCAAGGTTCTCCCATCCACCAGGCTGGCATCTGCCAAATCACGGCATCTGCCCACAGAAAGTTTTCAACCTGCTCTGATGGAACATAGCCTTTGTCAATTTCGCATTCGCGAACATCCTTACCTAAAGAAAGAAGCGTCTTCTTGGCGGTCTCATGCAGGGTTGAGTTCAGCTGTGCCTTTGAACTGCCAAAAACCTTACCGCCATTAATAAGAAAAATATTTTTCATAATATGTATCCTCTATCAGACTATAAAGACCCCTTCAGAATATTCAGCAGGTCCTCTCTGTCCAGAGGTCTGATGGCATCCTTGAAATCGCCGAACCAAATCTTGCGTACATGATCAGCCATTTCCTCAAAGTGAGAATCATCAATACCAACTTCAGAGAGTTTTGATGGCAGACCAATTTTCTTGAAGAAATCAGCTGTTAAATCAATAGCCTTCTTTGCATTTGACATTACATCATCCTTTGGATTCAGACCAAATACATTGACTCCGTAGTTAGCAAAGCGAGGAGCAGTCTTCTCATTCAGACTGTATCTCATCCATACAGGTGTCAGAATGGCAAGACCAACACCGTGAGTAATATCATAGAATGCAGAAAGCTCATGCTCAAGACCATGACATACCCAAGGAGAAGCCTCACGACCGATATTTAAAAGACCGCAGCAGCCAAAGGAGCTTGCCATCATGAGCTCTGCTCGAGCCTCATAGTTATCAGGCTCTGCAATAGCAACAGGAGCATTTTTGATTACAGTTCTCAGCATTGCCTCGCAGATACCGTCAGTTAAGGTATTACCCTGATTTACAATATAGGACTCAAAGGTATGAGACATAATATCTGCAGCGCCTGCAGCTGTCTGATTAGCAGGAACACTGAAGGTATAGGTTGGATCACAGATAGAGGCTACAGGCCACAGATTACCAAAGATAGGCATCTTCTCATGGGTTGCCTCGTTAGTAATAACACCTGAATTGTCATACTCGGAACCGGTTGCAGATAAAGTCAGAACAGAGAATAAAGGCAGAGTTTTGCCAATTTTTGAAGCATCAAGTACCAGGTCCCATGGATCACCATCGTAAAAAGCACCTGCAGCGATATTCTTTGAAGCATCAAGAACACTTCCGCCACCTACGGCAAGAATAAAATCTACCTTTTCTTTCTTTGCAATTTCAACACCTTTTCTGATAGAGGTGATTCTTGGATTAGGCTCAATACCGCTTAACTCAAATATCTCTGCCCCTTTATACAGTTCTTTAATCTTGTCGTAAATTCCGCTGCGCTTGATACTTCCTCCGCCATAGGTTAAAAGGATCTTGGAGCCATATGATTTGGTAATTTCTGGCAGCTCATCAATTCGTCCCTTACCAAAAACAAGACGGGTAGGAAGATATAAATCAAAATTAAACATGTTAACTCCTATATTAAGCACGCGTCAGCGACACAAGTCTGTAATTATCAGAGTTCTGCCAAAAGCAGACCTGATAAATAAACACAAAAACCAGAGGGTCGTATGCTCTTACAAAGCTCCGGGACAGTTACTGGGTATCAGATCGGTACCTCAGATACAATTCTTCGTTCTTCTAAATAATAACCTTATGCCCAAACTGTTTTTGCCAACTGAGTTGTCTTTCCTAAAAAAAGTCTCTAACACAAATACGGATTATTCGAAAAAAAACAGCAGAAGATTACTTTCAAAAAGCAGAAATACACCTAATTTATATAAAGACAAGTTATTAAATAAAGAAATGTAAATATCCGCTTTATTTAAAGTCAGAAAGATAATCTACCTGCTGCCAAAAAACATACATCAATCGAAGAGCACTGTAGCACTTAAAGCCCCTTCTTTTGACACCGAATAAGTACAATTAGAATAGAGTTTAATATTAAAAAAAGAAAGTACATACTTTTCTGTATTGTAATAACTAAAACGTGTATCTTATTGATAATTAAAAATAATATTATTTGAAAAAAAATAATAATTATCATTTATAAAGATTATCTCAGGAGGTAAACTAGAATACAGAAAAGTGATAGGTTATACTAATCTTAAAGAGAATAAAGCTTAAATATGGGATTTTATGACGACTGCTACAGATAATAAAAACACAATGGCCTTCCTGTATAAGGGAAGGAAATACCGCTGCTCACTTGAACTGGCAATGGAAGTGATTGGAGGAAAATGGAAGAGTCTTCTGATTTTTCATCTACGCAAAGGAGCCATGCGCTCATCGGCACTGCAGCACTCGCTCACAGATATATCCAACAAGATGTTCACTCAAAGCATACGAGAGCTTGAAGCTGACGGGATTGTCAAAAGAGAAATCTTTCCGGTTATTCCCCCTAAGGTTGAATACTCTCTTACAGAAAAAGGAAAAACCCTGGTGCCAATCATAGAAAACCTGGCCAGATGGGCAATTTCCATCTGTGATGAGGTAGATCCTGAGAAAATAAAAGAATGTATAGGTTCAACTGAAAATGATTTAACTTCAGAAAAAACAAATAACAGACAAGAGTGAACTCATTCAGACTTAATCTGCTATCTGGATTTTTTTAGATATCTGAAAAGATAATAGGCAGCTGGTTTAGCACTGGCTTTTGTAATAGCATAGCCAGCCTTTTGAGCTGAACGCAGAGCCTTAACATTAGAGAAAGGAGCCAAAGTCGAGAGACCGCACAGACATCCGTTATCGTAGCAGGAGGCAGAGTATTTGCGAAGCCTTCCCGCAATCCCCTGATCCTGATATGAAGGAGAAACCCCCACATAAAGTTCATGCAGGATATTGTCATTCATCTCAGAAGGCTCGAACATAAACATATCATAAGCCACAATCTCCCCTTTCTCATCAGTTGCAACACTGATTAGTTCTGAAGCCCTATTTCTGTACAGCATTAAAAGCCATTCCAAAAAAGGACGAGAATATAGAGAATTATGTAGAGCAACAATCTTTTTAAGATCATCTCGCTTTCCCCTTCTGAAAATGAGCTTGTCATTTATTACCAAATCTGCTCTTAGGTGTCTGGCCTTAAAAAGGTTCAGAATGACTATTTTTAAATGTGTAAAGTATTCTGTTAGGTCGTGAATAATTTGCATTGTTTTCCTGTATAGAGTTCTCATAATTGCAAAATAACAAATCAAGAAAAACCGAAAAAGAATTATATTCTAATTATGTGAAAACAGTTATTCCATAATTATTATAAATCGGAGCTTATATGAGACTGATTACAAAAGCCACGCTACTAGGACTGACGCTATTTTCAGCCAGCGTTTTCGCATCTGGGCAAAAGACACTAAAGGTTGGAATTGAAGATTCTATTGCTCCGTTCGAATTCAGAGAAAAAGGCTCTACAGAAGTAATCGGTTTTGATGTTGATATTATCAAGGCAATAGCAAAGGAACAGGGATTTGCCGTCGAAATTACCAATATGCCTTTTGATGCCCTTCTTCCTTCTGTTCTAACCGAACAGGTTGATGTGGCTATTTCCAGTTATTCAATAACCGAGGAAAGGGCTCAGATTGTAAAGCTAGAACCTTACTATGATTCAGGACTTGGAGTTCTGGTTCGCACTGATCTTCTAAAAGATATTCACAGCAGCTATGATCTGCAGGGCAGAACCATCTGTGCTAAAAGTGGTACCACCGGTTCATATTTTGCTGAGAATATAAAAAAATCAAAAACTAAAAATTACCTGACAGAAATTGAAGCCTTTATGTCAATTGATAAAGGGGAATGCGATGTAGTAATTATCGACAAACCAGTGCTTGAATACTATCACGTAAGAAGCCATGACGATAAGACAGCAGTGCTGAAGGACAAACTGACATTTGAACAGTACGGTATAGTTACATCCAAAAACAAAGGCGAAATCTCGGACAATATTGCAGAAGGTCTAAAGAAGATCAGAAAGAACGGTATTTACGATCAGATTTACCGTAAATGGTTCGAAAACACCTCAAACAAATAGTTTTAATTGACAAAAAAAGTTCAGCCTTAGCCTCTAGCTAAGGCTTTTTGTTGCCCGTAAACTGTCTTACAAAAAGCTTATTTCTCAATTTCTGTTATTAAAACCAATCTTTAATTTTCAGAATATTGAATCAGCTAGCAAATTTGAAATTACTATTTTGCGTTAGCTATTACTAATTAGATATAGTGACTTTATAGATCTCAACCTTCTGTGAGGGACCTTATTATGAATATACTAAAAAAATTTTCTCTGCTACTAATCTGCGCCATATCCACGTTTTCATATGCTGATGAAGGTAAACTCGTAATCGGAGTTGAAGCCTCCCGAGAACCATTCGTTTATTTGAATAATCAAGGAAAAGTTGAAGGTTTTGAGGTTGATCTGCTAACAGCTATTGCAAAGGAAAACGGCATGGAAATCGAGTTTTCTGATATGCCGTTTGATGCACTGCTTCCATCTGTACTCACAGAAGTTGCTGATGCAGCAATTTCCTGTATAGCAATTACCGAAGAACGTCAACTTATTGTGGATTTTGTAGGTCCATACTACGAGGCAGGTCTAAACGCAATGATACGCAACGATCTGAAAAACACCATCAAAAACAGTTATGATCTAAATGGCAGAAAGATCTGCGTGGTAACAGGCACAACCTGTGAAGAATATGCTTCCTCACGTGAAGGCTCAGAACTAATGAAGTTCGCCTCAGAGAAGGAGAGTTTTGATGCCATCGAGCATAATCAATGCGATCTGCTGATAACAGATGCACCTGTGATCGAATACTCATACATGAAACATAGTCCAGACAGGTATTACAAATTCAATAAAAATCTGACCATTGAAGAGTTCGGTATTATGACATCCAAACTAAGACCAGAAGTAAAGGAAAAGATTGCCTTAGGACTAAAAAAATTAGAGCAGAACGGAGAATATGACAAACTTTACAAAAAATGGTTCGGAAGTCATTCTACATAAAGTTTAAGGAATCCCTGATAGATAAGGTAAAAAAAACGCAGTCGCAAACGCAAACATTAGAGAGTCTGATGACTCTCTTTTTTTATTTTTGATTAAAAGCAAAATTTCACATTAATTTCCTGCAAATTGGTCCTTTCCTAGCAATTTTTTTTTGTTACTTCCATTTATATTAGCTATATTTAACTTAGCGGTAAAAATTCTTGGAGTACATATGAAATCAATCAGAAGCGTTGCTCTGGCTTTAGCAATGGCTTTATCCTTTAATGTTTATGCTGACGATGATGAGCTTGTAGTTGGTATTGAAGCAAGTAGTGAGCCTTTTGTAATCATTGATCCTAAAACCCATGATTATATTGGTTATGATATTGATCTGATCAAGGCGGTAGCTAAGGAAGCCGGCTACAAGAGCATAAAATTCCACGATATGCCTTTTGATGCCATGTTCGCAGATGTTCTGGTAGAACAGGTGGACTGTGCTATTTCAATGATTACCATCACCGAAGAACGCGCTCAGATCTGGGACTTTGTTGGTCCTTACTTCGATACCGGTCTTGATATTCTATTAAACAAGAAATACCAGGGAGAATTCAAGAGAGATACAGATCTGCATGATGTAACCATCTGTGCAAAGACCTCTTCCACCTGTGAAGCCTACGCGCTGGGAATGCCTGATATCAAAGTGCTCTCACTGGATTCGGAAAGAAAGCTTTTTGAAGCCGCAAAAGAGGGCAAGTGTGACGGTGTAATAACCAATGAACCGATCCTGCAGTATTTTTTGAAGGTAAGTGCTGATAGAGATAAGTTCTACCGTTTGGGCAAGAAACTGACCTTTGCTCAGTTTGGAATTATGACATCCAAAAATCGTCCTGATGTTTCTGAACGAATTTCAAAGGCTCTGGAAAAAGTAAAAACCACACCTTATTTTCAGGAAATCTACCATAAATGGTTTGAATAAAAGCAAAACCAAAATTATTAAGCTCAAAGGTCTCCTCAGCGAGACCTTTTAATTTTATTAAGCCTCAAAAGCTCTATCCTATAGCTTTTTTTGATCTGATACAGTGCAAAAATCAAATTAAATGTAATTTTACTTCTCCATATGTAAACTAGACTAAACATTTTGGAGGACTTATGAAATTTTACAAATCTTTATGTCTGCTAGGCCTGATGGCTTTTTCATCTTACAGTTCAAATTCATTTGCAGAGGAAAAAACTCTAAACGTAGTAACCGAGCCTACCTTTGCCCCATTCGAGTTTGTCGATAAGGGATCTTCAGCTTTGATTGGTTTTGATATTGATATTATCAATGCTATAGGTGAAGTTGAAGGCTACAAGATGAACGTATCAAGCATGTCCTTTGACGGTCAGATCCCTGCAATTATCACACAGCAGGTTGATATTGCAATTTCTGGTTTCACAATTACCAAAGAAAGAGCTCAGAAGGTTAACTTCTCCGAGCCATACTATGATGCCGGTTTAGGAATACTAATCACAAAGAACAACAGTGGTGAGATCAAGACTAAGGAAGATTTAAAGGGTAAGACCATCTGCGCTCAGCTGGGAACTTCTGGAGCAATGTATGCAGAAAAGGTTGAAGGTTCAACTGTAAGTCAGTTTAACAGCACTGCAGATGCATTCTTAGAGATGGAAAAAGGTTCTTGCAGCGCAGTAGTTACAGATAAGCCTGTCATCGAATACTATCTTGCAACCACCAATAAGGACAATCTTGTAATGCTCCCTGAGCAGCTTACCGTAGAACAATACGGTATCGTAACCTCAAAGAACAGACAAGACCTTACCGATATGATTGCTTCTGGTCTAAAGAAGATTCGTGAAAACGGTACTTACGACAAGATCTATCAGAAGTGGTTCGGAAACGCCGCCAAGTAATTATTTACAAAAACAATAAATCATAAAAAAAAGAGGCAATTGCCTCTTTTTTGTATTTATAAGCAGTACTGATTAAATCTCAAACTTACTTACAATCTTCAAGAGATTTTCAATTTCACTGTTGGTATTGAGAATGTTCTTCTCAACCATCTCAACCTGCTCTGCAAGTCTGTAGGAGCCGTCTGTAATCCCCTTCATATTTGTGGAGATTTCAGAAGTAGCAGTTGTCTGTTCTTCTGCTGCTGTGGAAATCTGATTGATCTGAGAATTAACCTCGCGAACCTTCTCTGTAACCTCATTCAAAACTGTATGCATTTTGCCGGTTTCCAGAGAAATCTGATCCATAACCTCAACAGACTGCTGCATAGCATCGTTGGCAACCTTGGCATCAGACTGAACCTGCATAACCATCTTGGTGATTTCCTGAGTTGACTTAGAAGTCCTTGAGGAAAGAGCTCGAACTTCATCAGCAACAACAGCGAATCCCTTTCCGGCTTCTCCAGCACGAGCTGCTTCAATGGCGGCATTAAGTGCTAACAGGTTGGTCTGAGACGCAATATCCTCAATGGTCAGAGTGATAGTTCCAATCTTCTGAGCAGTCTCTGCCAACTGCTGAACCAAAATTGCATCCTTCTTGGACTTTTCAACCTGCTGATTCAGCTTGTTCATTGTTTCCTCAACACGGCTGATTCCAAGAGTGGTGCTCTGAGAGGAATCCTCTGCAGTCATAGTTGCATGTTCACAATTCTTGGCAATATCACCCGTGGTAGAAACCATCTGTTCTGAGGCTGCTGCAACCGTTAAGGCCTGACTCTGATTTTCCTTGGCGGTACTGCTCATGACGTTAGCAGATGAAGTAATATCTGACATATTATGATTGATATTAGAGCTTACACTCTGAATACTTTCAACACTTTGCACCCATGACTGACGCATCTGCTCCAAAGCAAGCATAAGTGGTTTGAATTCATCCTTACGCTTGGTTTCAATGGTTTTGTTAAGCTTACCTGCAGCAAGAACCTTGGAAATCTCAATAATGGTCTCAATACTGCTGATAATTATCTTTGGCATGTAGAAAATAATGATAATAGCCAGGATGACCACGCAAATGGTAATTGCAGCAACAGTATAAATACCGCTAGTATCATTGATTGTGGCGACACTTTCATTTGCCGCTTTAATCTGATAGCCATTAACCTTAACGACATTATTCTGGATTACAATGTACTGTGGAATCATTGCCGAGGTGTGGAAAGATAGAGCCTGAGATCTTCTCATCTGTAAAAGTGCAGGAATAATCTTGTTATCCAATATATCAAGATATTCTTTAGTAGCGGCCTTTACTGCACCAATCTCCTTAGGATAACGAGCCATCTGCAGAGCATCAGCCGCATCCTTCATACCTTTCGAGTTCTTCTGCAGTTCAGGAATAATCTCTGAGGCATTGCCACCTTTGGTTAGCTGTTCAAGCAAGTCTTCAATGCGTGCAGCATAATCAGCTGTTCTTCTGGTTCGGCCATATCGTTCATTCAGCGTTGTATGAACAAACGATGCCACATCATGACTTTTGGTCATGCTGCCCAAAGCAGACCATGAAACCACAAGAGTAGCCAGAATCATTATCACATAGCTGATTATCAGCTTACTTCTTATAGAAAATTTATCTAAAAAACTCATAATCTGAAAATTCCTTAAAAGACAATTCTCAAAAACTTACTGTTCTTATGCTTTCTTTTTTTTAAAAAAAGAAATATTACAGCCACCCAATTTGAATTTTAATAAACTTGATTCAAACAAAATTAGAGCGATTCATAATAATTGAAAAATATTCATTTCTAAATTGAATTATGTGAAGTGAAGAAAAAGACAAACAGTGTTATAATTAGGCTTTTATCAGACATATAACAATAAAGGATTCAGCTTTCAGCGCTGAAAATAAAAAATGAGGATAGGTTTTATTGGAGCAGGAAAAGTTGGATGCTCTCTTG
>NZ_CACVSS010000067.1:0-12600 GCF_902756765.1 uncultured Succinivibrio sp.
AATACTTTCAACAGAAGACAGCATTGCCTTGAATATTCCTGTAGCGTCAATCTTATCGTTCTTATCAAGGTTTAAGAATGCTTTGATTTTTGCTGCAGGAAGTATCCGACACTGATGTCCCTTGCTTTCAAAATATCTTGCCAGATAGTTGCATGAGCCACAGGCTTCGATAGCAAAAAGTAAAGGCTCTGCTGAATGCTCAACAAATTCAAAGAATTTACTGCGGGTAAGCTGAAAGTTTTTGAGAAGCTTTTTAGTGCTGTCCCAATAACAGATCTGCATGACTCTGCTGGCTACATCTACCGCAACAGGTTTAACTCCAAGGGTATTCTGGTAGTAAGCAATAGTTGCAATTGCATAATCATTAAGCTTAAGTTTCATTTGAAAGGTAGCTCCGATTAAATGGCTGTTTATTACAACTTCAATCAAAGCTATGATGAACCTAGGAATGCAGCTTATTTTGAAGTACCTAGAGTCAGGAGATTGCGTCCGTTAAAGTATTTCCTTTCTCTACATACTGTTATGAAACGACCTTTGTCAAGCTAAATTTAGTGATTTAGCTGAGACGCTCTCCTCAGTGTAAGCACGGCCTTGGCCACTCTGTTATACAAGGATTGGTTACCATAGGTCAATGGTTCGCCGCGAATTCTACTGTCTATTCTCGAGGATCACTTTGTGTGCCATCATAGTATGTGCGTAGATAATTCAAACCTTCTTGATGGAAAACGTCTTACCTAAATCACTATTCCTGTTTTTTAAATAAATCCCTTAATCTCTTTAATCCAAAGCACTTTCTCTCAATACAGAATTATCTTTTGGTTGTGTTGTTCCTTCATAGTGAGATGTTGCCATGCCCCATATAAAGCAGCAAAGCTCTCTTGCTACGGCAGTAACTGCCTTATTTGAATTCTTTCCTTTGGTTGTCAAACGATTATACTTCCTCTGGCATCTAGTTGAAGCCTTATCTGCATAGGTGACAACCTCCTGAGGCATATTCTTTTGTCTCTTTTTGAGTTCAGCTGATTTCTGCCCAACAAATCCACGCATGTAGGACCAAGCACATTCAACGGCAAGTCTTCTAAGATGACGATTTCCTGCTTTAGTGATACCAGTTTTACGTTCGTTATCTCCGCTGGATTTTTCTCCAGGAGTCAATCCAATGTAACCGGCAAATTTTTCGGCTGATTTAAATCTGTTAAAATCACCAACTTCTGTCACAAAGGACAGAGCTGTATGAGTTTTAATTCCTTTAATGCAGGTTAACTTCTTTACTGTATCTGCATATCGTTCTGTTTGTGAGAGTTCTTCAATTCTTAAATCTAGGGCATCAATCTTATCGCTTAACGTTTCGTAAGTTGCTAAGTACTCATTGATAATCTCTCGTTGCTTGTCTGTGCAGGAGAGCTTTTTTATCCATTCAATGTGCTTTAACGTCCATTTGGTCTTACCGTCAAATTTAAATCCGTGTCTGAGGAGAAAAGCATTTAGCTGCTGTTTAATATGCTTTAAGGCTGTATTATGGTCATCCCTCATTCTGATGTAATCCCTGACATCCTCGTCCTCAGTATCAGGAATATATACAGGCTTATAAGATCCGCTTGACAGACATCTTGCTATTTCAATTGAGTCCTTGTAATCATTCTTTACCTTCTTACCTCCTTTCTGTACTGCCATAGTCGTAGGGGCAAGAATGACACATTTAATCCCTCTTTTACTTAGTTCTCTTTGAGGAGCATAGCCAAGACATCCAGCCTCATAACCACAGACAACATCAATGTCTTTTCTTTGTTTCTTAAGGGTACTGATGTACTTTTCTGTGTTCTTAATAAAATCCTCTTTAAACTGGACCTGACCAAATATTTTATCCTCAGTTAAACCATATCCTGGTTCAAAAGAACATAAAGTAAAGTTTGAAGAGTGGACATCTATGCCAACATATATTATCTTATTCATTGAAACGACCTTCCTATGTATGCGGTAAATCCGTATCTGTTTTTTTTACATTTACAGTTTACACGGTAAATCCACGAATTTACATTCGCGGAGGTCGTTTCATATTGTCTATTCGTGTGGCAAAGAGTAAATCCAGCATCAGCAGAATCATTGTAATCAGCTGTACACTGCAGACAATCTCAATGCTTGCATTCATACCCTTTGCATAAATGTACTGACCTAAAACAAGTCTTGTAAAGGCACAGATACCAATCATGGAAAGGGCAATCTGCCATTCTAAGATCAGGAAGGTTAGGGCAACACAGAAGATTACTGACAGAGTCAGACCTAAAAGTCCAAGTGAACCGTAGGAGCTTACCGGATCATCATTTCCTCCGTAATTGATGGAGGTTGCACATAGGGCTGAAAGCATAACTACAATACCAAAACCGAAGCAGAAGGCTAAATCCGGCTTTAATACGGAAATGTAGTATTCAAAGCAGGCAGTAAATAAAGCTGCGGTAATAATTACAATTACAGCAGTTACATAGTTATCTGGCTTTCTCTGTGAGAACTCACCTAAAAGCTTTCCAATGCCTCTAAAGCCGTCACAGCCGACCAGCAGCAGATAGATAACTAGTACCAGCTGAGCACATAAAAGTGGATTGGTATAATCATCGAGCAGCAGGGCAAAAAGACTGCAGATAAAACCAATACAGAAATAAGGTATTGGCATAAAGCCCGGTTTTGATGGTCCTACAAACTGCAGTGCGGAACGGGAGAATACCACTCCAAGATTTGTATAGTTAAAGAAGGAGGCAAAAAGCTGTCTTATGAACAGGAACAGATAGATGCCACCTGAGATGCTGCCTGAACCTGAGCCGTTAAGTAAAGGAGAATCCTCTGTGCTGTTTATAGCCTCAGAAGTATCTGCACTGGTATCCTTAACATTAGCAAATATGGTTTTGTTCAGAGTATTCTGAATGTTTTTCTGATTATAATCATCTGGCTCCTTGAAACGAGGCAGATCATCAAGTGAGCTTAACTGGTCTTTAAGATTTCTGTCTAATGCAGTTTTAACCTCGCTCTGGGCTTCTTTCTCTAAAGCTGCTTTCTGCTCTTCAAGTAAAGCCTTTTTCTTCTGTCTTTCTGCATTTAGTCTGTCACCTTCAGCTCCAGGGGTAATGTAGATTGGACCGTCATCATCTTTCTTATCAAATACCTTTGGTTTAGCTCCTGGAGTGATATAGATGGAATCAGAATCCTCTGATGGCTCATTGAGCTTTGTCTTTTCAAAAAGCTCACGGCTGGCATAACCGTTATTCTCAAAGCTTTCCGTGGCTGAAGAGCTATGTTTTTTAGCTCTGTTAAGTGGAGCCCCCGGGGTGATGTATGGAGAGTCTTCCTCTTCATCTGAAGGTTTATCTGCAGTGTTTTCCAGAGCAGAACGCACTTCCTCGTCCTTATCCTCTGAAGTTCTGATAATAGTATTCTGGGTGGCAAAACGAGGTGCCTTATTCAGATCACCGTTGTCATCCCCGGTTGTCTTGTGATCAAAAAGCTTGGCATTCTCCTCGGCCTTAAGCTCCTCTGGAGTCTTTTTCTTTTTTACAAGAGGTTCACCTGGTGCAATGTATAGATGATCACTGTCTCGGCCTTCTTCATTTAAGTAGGATTCATCAGATTTGTATTTGTAGTAATTGCTGGAAATATCCTCGTAATTATCTACTTTTGGTGTGTTATCTGAATTAGAGAACTGTGACTGAGCTGAATTGCTCTGATTCTGTGCGGATGTGTTTCCCATAAAATCGGTCAGAGGATTATTCTGACTGAACTGATTATTCTCTCCAAACTGGAGGTTCTGCTCTAATCCTGAATTAGGGGTTGCAGGTGAATTGTTCTGACTGTTCTGATAAGAGGAAAAAGAACTGCTGCCGAAACTTGGTTCGTTGTTTCTGAAGTTATGATTTACACTTCTGTTCTGTCTTGATGCACCTTTGTTTGTTTTTATGTTGCTTCTAATCTTTGTAAATAAAGAAGCTTTAGCTTTTGCTTCTGAACCTTCACTTGAATTATCACGTGTGAACAAGCTAAATCCCATTTTTAATTCCGTATGTCTAATATTTTAAGAATAAATTTTATCTATCATATCGTATAATAGCACCACACTTATGGTTATAAAAAGGGCTTTTTAATACAAATTTCCTAATTTTTCTCAAAGAAATTAAAAAGTTGTAATACAATATCAGCCTTTAAAGACGTTTTTAGCTAAAAAACAATTCAGAATGATTACATTAGAAAATATTCATAAAATCTATGAGTTAGATCATGGAAAGAAACTTCATGCTCTAAAAGGTATTGATCTTCATATCAACAAAGGTGAGATCTTTGGTGTGATCGGTCTATCCGGTGCCGGTAAATCCACTCTTATCCGTATCATCAATATGCTTGAGCTTCCAACTGAGGGCAGGGTTATTATTGATGGTGAGGATATTACCTCATATCGTGAAGCAAAACTAAGAAAAGTCCGTCAGTCTATCGGCATGATTTTCCAGCAGTTCAATCTGCTTTCCTCAAAGACTGTTTTTGAGAATGTCGCCTTTCCGTTAGAGCTTGATGAGTCTCTGTCAAAAGATCAGATTAAGACACGTGTTCATGAGCTTTTAAAGATGGTTGAGCTTGATGATAAGGCTGATGTATATCCTGCTCAGTTATCTGGCGGTCAGAAACAGCGTGTGGGTATTGCCCGTGCGCTTGCCACCAATCCAAAGATCCTTTTATGTGATGAAGCAACTTCTGCTTTAGATCCTAAAACTACCAGCTCTATTCTGAAGCTTTTAACCACACTGCGTGATAAGCTCGATCTTACCATCGTGATTATTACCCATCAGCTGGAAGTAATCAAAGAGTGCTGCGACCGTGTTGCTGTAATTGATGGCGGTCTTATCAGTGAAAAGGGAAATACCATTGATCTGTTTGCAAATCCTCAGAAGGATTTAACCAAACGTCTGGTTAGTGCTGTTGTTAGAAAGGATCTTAATGATCTGCTTGAGTATACAAAACTTTCAGATACCTATTCAGAGGGTTCAAGAGCCTGGTTTGAGGTTCTGTTCTTAGGTGATAAGGCTGAAGATCCGGTTATCGTTGAGGTTGCCAAGGAGCTTAATGTTAACGTAAGTATTCTGGCAGGCCAGATCAATCATATTCAGAATCAGCCTTTAGGAATTCTGGTGGTGGCAGTTAAGGGCGATGAGGCACTTATCAGGAGAGCCTACGATGAGCTTGAAAAACGTGTATATCATGTTCGGCTATTAGGTTATGAGGTAGAGAATTAGTATGAACAGCTTTTTACTTTCTTTAGGTTTATCTACCTATAACGCCAAGATTATCCAGCTTCTGTTCGACGGTTCTGTGGATACTCTGTACATGGTGCTTTTATCTACCGCCGTATCAATTATCTTCGGTGTTCCTCTAGGAGTGATTCTTCTGGTTACCTCAAAGGGCTACTTCTGGGAGAACAGAACCTTCTACTCTGTATTAGGCACTGTTGTAAATGCACTGCGTTCTGTTCCATTTATTATTCTGATGGTGGCAATTATTCCTATTACCAAGTTCATTGTTGGAACCAGTATCGGCACTACAGCTGCTATTGTGCCTCTGACTATTTCAACTATTCCTTTTTTAGGAAGACTGGTTGAAACCTCATTAAGAACAGTACCATACGGTCTGATTGAGGCAGCTCAGTCAATGGGAGCAAGTCCATTAAGAATTATTAGAAAGGTTCTGCTGCCTGAGGCTCTGCCTGAGCTGATTCAGAACTTTACTCTAACCGTGATTGTGATTATCGGCTGTTCTGCAATGGCAGGAACCATCGGTGGCGGTGGTCTTGGTGATATTGCAATTCGCTATGGCTATCAGCGTTTCCAGTTGCCAATCATGATTATGACCGTAATTATCCTTGTTCTGATGGTTCAGGTAACCCAGTTTATTGGTGACTATCTGACCAAGAAGGTTGATCACAGATAATCATTTGAATTGTTTTACAAATAATAGAATGGGGCTCAGAATTATTCTGGGCCTTATTTGTTTGTATTCTCTACAGTCTTGTAATTCTGTACTTTCTTTTAATTTTGAGCACGTTAAGACAACTGTCTTTCTAATCTTTGCAATTTTGATATTTAAGAATCATGTGAGCTTATATATATAAATCTAAAGAATTATGTGAATTCTTTAATGAAATAATATTAGAATTATGTGAATTTTAGTACAAAGAAGAATTAGAATTATGTGAAAATCTAATATAAACATCTTATAATATAAACAGATAATTAAGATTATAAAGGTCTTCTTTGTATGTATCGTAAAGTTATTGAGAAACTTGTCAGCTGGAAAGATCAGAAAGACAAAAAAGCCCTTCTGGTAACTGGAGCAAGACAGATTGGTAAAACCTACATTATTAGAGAGTTTGCTAAAAGCTACTACAGCAAGTTTGTCGAAATTAATTTCTTAACACAGCCTTCTGCTAAAGATATTTTTTCTGGTGATCTTGATTTCAATACCCTTCAGATTACTCTTTCATCCTTTTTGAAAACCAGTCTTGTAAAAGGTGAAACACTGATATTTTTTGATGAAATTCAGGAATGTCCAAATGCTAGAACAGCCATAAAATTTCTTGTTGAAAATGGTTCATATGACATTATTGAGTCAGGCTCTCTGCTTGGAGTTCAGTATAAAAATGTTCCATCTTTTCCTGTAGGTTATGAACAGATCCTTCATATGTATCCAATGGATTTTGAAGAGTTCTGTCTTGCAAATGGTGTTCAGCGGGATACTCTTGATTATCTGCATGACTGTTACTCTCAAAGAAAAGAAATTGCTTTAGCGATTCACAAAAAAATGCTTAACCTGTTCAGGTATTACATGATTGTTGGTGGCATGCCTTTTGTTGTAAAAAAGTTTGTTGATAATAATGACATTTATAAAGTTATTGAATCTCAAAAGGATATTCTTGATCTATATCGACAGGATGTAAATAAATATTCTCAAAATGGTAAGGCTCAGATTCAGCATATTTTTGACACAATTCCTTCTCAGCTTGAAGATAAAAATCGTCGCTTTAATGTTAATTCATTAAGTTCTAATGCCAGATTGCGAGATTATAAGGATTCTTTTCTCTGGCTCAAAGATGCAGGAGTAGCTCTTCCTTCCTTTAATGTATCAGAGCCTGTTGTTCCTCTAAAACTTAATGAAAAGAATAATCTGTTTAAACTGTATTTAAGCGATACAGGTCTCTTGTGTTCAATGTATCTTGAAAATGTTCAGTTTGCTATACTCTCAGATAACTTAAAAATTAATGCTGGAGGTATTTTTGAGAATATTTTTGCACAGAACCTAAAAAGTAACGGTTTTGAATTACGATATCTGAATCGTAAAAATATAGGAGAAATAGATTTTGTGGTTCAGAACTACGACAAAGTAATTCCTGTTGAGATTAAATCCGGCAATGACTATAAAAAACATTCTGCTTTAAATAATCTCCTGAATAAAGAAGCCTGGAATATAGAGAGAGGTTATGTATTCTGCAGAGGCAATCTTGAAGTGGAGGAGAGAATCACATATCTTCCATGGTATATGATCATGTTCTTTAAAAAGGAGTTACCTGATTTAAACTCCATTCCCAAACTTGACCTGACTGGACTATAGAAAGAAAACTTCTAATAGTGTTCTGAATCAGTTATAGTTTTTTCTTATATCTCAGTATTCTTAAATAGTATTACGATTTTCTTGAATTAAAAAGAAAAAAATCGCATATTATATCCAATAGCTCTTAATGAGCATAAGGTAAGAAAATATTTGGAGATAAATTATTATGACTAAACTAAATAAATTATTAGGAGCAACCGCTGCATTAGCTTTTGCTGTTTCTTCTTTTTCAGCTAATGCTAACGAGACTGTAAGTGTAGGTGCAACTCCAGTTCCTCACGTAGAGATTTTAGAGGTAGTTAAACCAATTCTTGAGAAACAGGGCGTAGATTTAAAGATTGTTGAATTCAATGATTATGTTCAGCCAAATCTTTCTGTTTCTGACGGACAGCTAGATGCCAACTATTTCCAGCACCGTCCTTATCTTGAGTCATTTGTAAAGGATAGAGGTTCAGATCTGGTTGAGGTTGCTGGTGTTCATATTGAGCCAATGGGCTTATATTCCCACAAGATTAAGAAGCTTGATGAGTTAAAGGATGGTGCAACTGTTGCAATCCCTAACGATCCAACCAACGGTGCCCGTGCACTATTGCTTCTGCAGTCAGCAGGTTTAATTGAACTTGAAGATCCTTCAAACATTACTGCAACTGTTTTAGACGTTAAAACAAATTCAAAGAATCTGAACTTCAAGGAACTTGAGGCTGCACAGCTGCCACGTTCTCTAGATGATGTTGATGCTGCTGTTATTAACACCAACTTCGCTATCAGCGCCAATTTAAATCCAATCAAGGATTCAATTATCATTGAGAAGTCAGACTCTCCATACGTTAATGTCCTGGTTGCAAACTCCAAGTCTGCTCAGAAGGATGGTCTGAAGGCTCTGGTTAAAGCTTTACAGAGCAAGGAAGTTAAAGAGTTTATTGAGAAGAAGTATAACGGAGCTGTTGTAGCTGCCTTCTAAAGCTATTATCAGGCTTCATAGCTTCGATAAAATTGTTCAATAGCCTTTCAGATCAGAGATTTGAAAGGCTTTTTAATTTAGAATTAGACTGTGTTGTAGAGATTAAGAAAACATATGTCTGATATTAAATTCGATTACAAAAGCTTTCTAAAGACAGTTCCTAACCGTCCTGGCTCCTATCGCATGTATTCTGATGAGAATACTGTAATCTATGTAGGAAAGGCCAAGGATCTGAAAAAAAGACTTTCCTCTTACTTTCTAAAGGAAATCAATCTTAAAACCCGTGCTCTGGTTGAGCATATCCATCATATTGAATTTACAGTTACCTTCTCAGAAGCTGAAGCCTTTATTCTTGAAAACAATCTGATTAAGAAGTATCAGCCTCATTACAATATTCTTTTAAGGGATGATAAATCCTATCCGTATCTGGTCTTATCCAAAGGAAAGCATCCTGGTCTTTACTATTATCGAGGCCGTAAGAAAATCGACTGTGAGTATTATGGTCCATACCCTGATGTATCTGCAGCAAAAGACAGTCTTAAGCTTCTGCAGAAGCTTTTTCCCATAAGACAGTGTTCAGATACTGTTTATTCACATAGATCCCGTCCCTGCCTTATGGCACAGATAGGTAAGTGTCTTGCGCCCTGTGTTCCAATGAGCGAGGCTGCCTATAAGAATTACATGCAGCAGGTTGAATATGTCAGACTGTTTCTGAAAGGACAGAATCAGGATGTACTAAACGATATATCCTCCAAAATGGAAGAGCATTCAGCTAAGCTTGAATTTGAGGAAGCCGCCAAGCTTCGTGATCAGCTTTTATCTCTGCGTCGCGTTCAGGAGTCTCAGTCTGTCTCTGGTGATCTGATGTTTGATATGGATGTAATCGGTCATGAGGTAGAACAGGATTTATGCTGCAACCATGTTCTGTTTATAAGAAAGGGCAGAATTATTGGAACCCGCTCTTATTATTCCCAGTGTAATTTAACTGATGATAATGATCCTTTGAGTGCCTTTGTAAGTCAGTTCTATTTATCTGAAACCAGAGCTGGTATGTATCCTAAGGAAATAATTACTGATGCTCCGATAGAGGATAGTGAGTCCCTGACAGAGGCAATTAAAAAGATTTCCTCAAAGGATGTGGTATTTCTCTCTAATGTTCGTACAGAGCGTGCAAGATATTTAAAACTGGCCAAAGAGAACGCCAGAGCGTCTCTGACAGCCAAGCTTGCTGATAAATCAACCGCAAAACGTCGTATCGATGATCTGGAGAAGCTTATTGGCATAAGCGGTATTGAGCATATGGAGTGCTACGATATCTCTCATACCATGGGAGAGAACACTGTAGCAAGCTGCGTATCCTTTAATCGAGAAGGTCCTGACAGTGCCAACTATCGTCGCTTCAATATCGAAGGAATCACTCCTGGTGATGATTTTGCCGCGATGCATCAGGTTTTAACCAGACGTTTTAAAGATCCTACAGAAGGTATTATCCCTGACGTGGTATTTATCGATGGCGGTAGAGGTCAGTTAAAGCAGGCAGAAGAGGTAATAGGGGATATCTTTTCAAAAACTTCTGTTAAACCACCTTTAATTATTGCTGTTGCCAAAGGTGAGGGCAGAAAGGAAGGTCTTGAGACTTTAATTAGAGGTTATACCCGCGAGGAGATTCATTTATCCTTATCCGATCCTGCTCTGCAGATAGTTCTTCATATCCGAGATGAGTCTCACCGCTTTGCTATAACCGGCCACAGACATAAGCGTCAGAAAGCGAGAACTCACAGTTTACTTGAGAATATTCAGGGAATAGGTCCAAAACGCAGACAGGCTTTGCTTAAATATCTTGGAGGTATCAGAGAAGTTCACAATGCCAGTGTTGATGAGCTTAAAAAGGTACCGGGTATTTCGGAGAGCATGGCTCAGATGATTTACGATGAGCTGCATTCTTTATAATATGCAACCTAATGAAAACATGTTGAATATATTTAGAAATAACATTCTTGCAATCTTGATTAGCTCAGATGTTATCAGAATAATGTAAGCGTAATATATAATATAGTAGTAAAGTTACTAATAAAATATAGTCCATATATCTTTTTTGAATAAGGCTTTCTATGATTTTTAATCCAAATAACGAGCAGTTCAAAATAATCGCTAAGTCAAAAAGTTTTCCTTATATTGATAAGAGTGATTTCATCGAGGAAACTTTTTCATTTCTTAACGAAGAAAAAAGATTTATGGCTTTTACAAGACCTCGTCGTTTTGGAAAAACAGTTACTGCCTCTATGTTAAGTGCTTTTTATTCTAAAGGCGCTGATAGTGAAGATCTATTTTCAAATCTCAAAATTGCAAAGTCTTCTTTATTTAAGGAATACCTAAACAAATTCAATGTAATCTACCTTGATCTGAATTCTATTGAAGGTGAATTTGAAGCATACTCCAAGAGAGAAAAACTTCATATAGAAGATGTTGATGATCTAGTTGATTATCTGCAGTACAAAACTGTTTTGGAAATATGTGACAGTATAGAATATAAACAGTTTTTCAATGATCATCCCTTAAATGATTCTCTGTCTTTACTTGAATGTCTGACTTCAATTCATAAAAATACAAATGATCAGTTTGTTTTAATCATGGATGAGTGGGATCTTGTCTACCGTGATTATAAAAATGATTCAATACTTCAGGAAAAGTTTATTGATTTACTACGAGCCTTGTTCAAAGGAACTTATGGCGCTAACTGTTTTTCTTTTGTGTATCTAACAGGAATCCTTCCAATAAAAAAATACAATTCACAGTCGGCTCTAAATAATTTTGCAGAATACAATATGCTTAATCCTGAGCCTTTTGAGAGATTTTTTGGTTTTACCAATGAGGAAGTAAAAGGGATTTCAAGTGTCATCAACTCAACTTTGGACTTTTCTGAACTTGAGAAATGGTATGACGGATATCATTTGAATGAATTTGAAATATTCAATCCTAATTCAGTATGCTGTGCTGTTAGAGACAAAAAATGTAAATCATACTGGTCCGATACTGCATCTTTTGAGCAGGTTCAGCTTCTTCTAAATTTGAATTTTGAAGGTATAAAAGATGATATGCTAAGTCTGATAGCAGGAAACAGTTTAACAATAGATACCCAGACTTTTCAGAATGATTTAGTTAACATTAATAATAAGAATGATGCATTCTGTCTTTTAATCTGTCTTGGCTATTTGGCATGTAATTCTTACGGAACAGGAAGTCTTCGTTCTGTATACATACCTAACGATGAAATTAGATATTCTCTTTTAAGCAACGTGATGCAGAATAGCTGGTATAAAGGGATGGCTGTTGTTAAACGTTCATTTGAACTTTATCAGGCTACGGTATCGCTTAATGCTACTAAAGTTGCAGGTATATTTGACGAAATCCATAATAATACAGATATATCTGTTCTTGCTTATAACAATGAAGAATCTTTAACCTATTGTGTTATTGCAGGATATACTCTGTCTACTGCGGACAGGTATATTACCAGAAGGCAGCTTCAGGCAGGAAAGGGCGTTGCAGATATTATTTATGATCCAATTATGCCTAACCTTCCAATTATTATTGTTGAGCTTAAGTATGGAATAAGCGCTGAAGAAGCAATAGAGCAGATAAAACAGAAGAATTATGCTGCTCCATATTTAGAACGACCTAATCCAATTCTTCTTGTGGGAATCAACTATATAAACGATCCTCAAAAGGATAATTACAAAGAACATCAATGTATTATTGAAAAATTAAAGTAATTTCCTGTCTTTTCTCTGTATTGTCAACATTCTCCAGATGTACTTTTTTATCTGAAAAATAGGACTATTCGTCAGTTGAAGGTTGTGCGCAGAAGGTGAGAGGTTATAACAAACAGAAGAGGAGCTATAAAAGCGTAACTGGTCAGCCTAAAGCGTCATTCTAACCTGTTCTAATTTTTAATAAAGTTAACCATAGCATTTCGTTTGGAGGATGATATGGAAACTTACTCA
>NZ_CACVSS010000068.1:0-10530 GCF_902756765.1 uncultured Succinivibrio sp.
GCTTAAATGGAATAAAGATGCCCAAACAGCTCTTGAGCAGATAAAAGAGAAACACTACACCGAATCTCTTGAAGATTACTGTGGCAATATTATTTTAGTAGGAATTAACTATGATAAATCCACAAAGGAACATTCCTGTCTTATCGAGCAGATGAAAAAGAGCCTTGACACTCCAAACTAATATATCAAAGAAAAAGAAGTGGTAAAGATATATACGGCTTAAACCGTGTAATGTAGGCAGAACCATGGGCTTTTCGGCAATATTTGGAAAGTAAGATGTAAGCTATACTGCCAGCCTCTTTTTTTCGTACAGATAAGCTGCAAACATAATTGAAAAGCCTATAATCCAGCCTATAGGCATGATGGCACAGACCCCTATATAGCCGAATTTCTCCAGCAGCAGATCAATTATGAAAAAGCGCAGGCCAAGCTCAAAGAAGCTTGAGATGAGAGGGTATCTGGCAAGACCAAGTCCCAACAGTGTATTCTTCAGAACCATGATCATGCCGAAGAAGATATAGAAACACACATAGACGTATAATGTCTCCTGAGCGAGTCTTATAATCGTGAGGTTGTTACTTTCAATGAAAACCTCAATGAGGGGCTTAGAGAACAGTAATACCAGCGCTGCCAGAAATACGGTGATTCCGATATTGAGTATAAATCCCTTTTTAACACCGTCGGTTATTCTCTGATAATAGCAGGCTCCATAGTTTTGTGCTGTAAAGACAGATATTACCGAACCTAGGGCAATATAAAGCTGGGTGAAGATCTGATCAACAATAATCGCTGTGGCAAAGGCTGCTACGGCATTAGTTCCCAGACGATTGATACCGCTCTGCAGAACCAGCGTACAAAGAGATATCACACACAGTTGCAGGCCCATAGGAATTCCAATCCTGATGTGCTTAAATAAAAAAACAAAACTGAATCTGAAATCCTCTAAGGTCAGTCTTAATTCTGGAAATCTTCTGTGAATATAGATATAACAGAGAATGTCTGAGACTGTCCAGGCTACAACCGTTGCATAGGCGGCACCGGCAATTCCCAGCTTGAATACCAGGATAAAGACCAGGTCAAGACATAGATTTAAAACCGAGGAGATAATAAGAAAATAAAGCGGAGTCTTACTGTCTCCCAATGCTCTCATGATGCAGGCTAAAAGATTGTATAGAATCAGTGGTAGAGTTCCTGCCACGATTATATACATATAGGTATGTGCCAGCTCCATGATCTCCTCTGGTGTATGCAGAAACCTTAGAATACGGTAGGATAGGGGAAGAATCAGAATCGTAACGCCAATGGCAATAACAACCGAGAGAATGGTTGAAATTGCATATGATTTTTTTATGAGGTCAAAATTCTTCTCGCCGAATTTCTGGGCAGTCACAATGGTAAAGCCCTGAGTGGAGGCAAAGATAAAGCCGAAAACCAGAAAGAATATTGGACCGGTGGCGCCACAGGCAGCAAGAGCATCTAGTCCAATGATTCTGCCCACGATTAGCATATCGAAGAAATTGTATAACTGCTGAACACTGTTGCCGATGATAATCGGAATAGCGTAGACAATTATCGATCTGTAGATATTGCCGCGGGTCAGAATGTCTGAATGCATGTAATCCTACTACTGTTTCTACTGATTTTTGAGCTCATAAAACCTGGTCATAATATTCTTGAGCCAGGCAACTGAGGTGTTCACTGAATCAATATCCAGCCATTCTCTGTCAGTATGACAGTCACCGCCAATCGGACCGAAGGAATCTAAAACCGGAAGACCGCACTGTGAGATATGATTGCCGTCTGATACCCCTCCTGATGACTGGAAGGTACACTTAAATCCAAGCTGTTGTGCTGATTCGCTTACAATCTTTTTGAGCTCATCAACACCATCAACCATAATCATTGGAGGGTTTAAAACCAGAATCTTATATTCTGCGACAATGTCCTTACCAAATGGTTTTTCAAATTCGGCTTTGAACTTTTTGAAAAACTCATCCCACTGTTCATTGGTCCAGAAACGAACATCAATTCGGGCTTTGCATTCCTGAGCGATAGCGTTGGCTATGCTGCCACCCTGTATGGTTCCGAAATTAACGGTAATATCCTTTGTGGCAAGAGCATTGATTCTAAAAATGCAGTTGGCCATAGCATTGATGGCACTTCTTCCTTTTTCCGGACAGAATCCTGCGTGAGCACCTACACCATGCATGAAGACATCAATATGGGATATTCCTTTGCGTCTTTCTGTTATAAGTCCAAGCTTTTCCTGTGATTCAAAGACCAGGGCATAGGAGGATTTTTTAGCATATGAATCAATCCATGGAGTTGAGGCGGGACTTCCAATCTCCTCATCCGGATTGAACAGAACTGCAATTGAAAGTGAGTTAAGAATTTTCCTGTCCAAAGTGCATAAGGCAAAAAGAATTGCCAGACAGCCATTCTTCATGTCTGCGACACCTGGACCATAGGCTTTGCCGTTCTCTATTCTGAATGGTCTCTCTTTTGCTGTTCCTTTTGAAAAAACAGTATCAAGATGTCCTGAGAGCAGCAGATCATAATGATCTGTATCAGGTTTGTTGGTTGCGAACATGCCATGACCAACCTTTTCGCCAAGATCAACTTCTTCAACATGAAAACCACTGTCAGAGAACAGCTTGCAGAAAATACGGCAGACACTGGTTACTCCTTCAGGATCAGTACTGCCGCAATCGATATTAACTACCTTTTCAAGTGCTCCAAGGTAGTCTTTAAGATTTAAGATCATGAATAGGCTCTATTTTACAAAACCGCCTTTAGCGCCAGCCCATGCTGGAAGGAAAGCTCCCTTGTAGGCATTAAGAATGGTATCTGCTACAGCATCAGTCTGATATGCTTCTACAACCTTCTTAAGCTCAGGATCGTTGGCTCTATCTTTTTTAGCTGCGATAACATTGATAAGTACTGCTGCTGCAGGATTTACCTTTGGATCAATATTCTCCTGATAGATTGAATCAGTGCTTGGGTTCAGCTGTGCAGTGTAGGCATTGCCTCCGTTGATTAGAGCTGCACTGACATCAGGGAGAATTCTTGCAAGAATTCCTGACTCAGCTTCGCGAATCTTAATTTTCTTGACGTATTCTGTAATATCAGCTTTGGTTGGAGTATAGCCTTTAGAAGGATCAACCTTGATAAGTCCTGCTGACTCTAAAACCTTAAGAGCGCGACCTCCGTTGGTTAAATCAGATGGAATGGCAATGATATCACCATCCTTAATATCTTTTATGGACTTAATCTTATCCTTGTTGTTGAAGATGCACAGAGGGGTAATTATAGTGTCACCGATATCAACAATTTCGTAGCCATTGCGCTCAATGTCATTCTTTAAGAATGCCTTGTGCTGGAATGCATTAAGATCAATTTCTCCATCATGCAGTGCGCGATTTGGAGTTGCATAGTCCGAATATCTTACCAGCTTAACCTTAAGATTATCTTTCTTTAGGAGTTCATTTACTGTATCCCACTGTGCTACATAATCTCCTACTACACCAACCTTAATCTCCTTGAGATCATCTGCATTTGATGCAAAAGCGGTAATAGACAGTACAGATGCAAGAAGTATGTTTCTGAAATTGAATCTCATATTTTTACCCTATATCTTCTGATTGTAATCTAAAAAATTCGCTCTGAATAAGGATGCAACTTATTTTTGAGGCTTTCTGATAATGTATAATTCTATTGTTAATATTTCAACAAGCTAACTTAAAATGATCAAACTTGAACACATAAGTAAAACATTTACTCAGAAAAAAAGAAGAGTTGAGGCTCTAAAAGATATAAACCTTGAGATTAAAGATGGAGAGATTTTCGGAATCATCGGCTTCTCAGGTGCAGGAAAGTCAACACTTGTCAGATGCATAAATCTTCTGGAACGACCAACTGAGGGCAGGGTAATCATTGGCGATACCGAACTGACCTCTCTTGAAGACAGTAAGCTTCGCAAAATCCGCCAGCGAATCGGAATGATATTTCAGCATTTCAATCTGATGCCATCAAGAACTGTCTTTGAAAATATCGATCTTCCTTTAAAACGCACTGGTATGGAAAAGAAAGCGCGCATAAAGAAAATCGAGTCTTTACTGGAAATGGTTGATCTTTCTGATCGCCGTGATGCTTATCCATCTCAGCTTTCAGGCGGACAGAAGCAGCGTGTCGCTATTGCAAGAGCTTTAGCATGTGATCCTGAAGTCCTTCTGTGTGATGAGGCAACCTCTGCACTAGATCCGCAGACTACAGAACAGATCATAACTCTGCTAAAGGATCTTAATAATAAGCTCAATCTGACTATTGTTGTTATCACCCATCAGATGTCAGTAGTAAAAGATCTCTGTGACAGAGCTGCGGTTATGGAGAATGGCTGTGTCGTTGAGTGTGGCAGAGTCTACGATCTTTTTGCCGATCCTAAGGCTCCATTAACCAAACGTTTTCTGGATACTGCCTCAAATATTAAATCTTTTATGGATATTCTCCATCAGAAAGGCTCTCTGGCAGATATCAAAGAAGGAACAAACATCTGGTCTCTAACCTACACAGGTGAGTCTACTGGCGAGGACCTCATGACTCAGATCTGCGAGATATATAAGGTAAGAATCAACATTCTTTATGCAAATATTGACTATATAAAGGGGGCTCCTCTGGGTAGACTTGCGGTACATATCTCCGGAGAACCTTCTAAGATTGAAGAGGCGGTTAAATATATAAAGGATAAGGGTGTTAAAGTGGAGATCTTAAAATAATGAATATTATAAATACCTTAATGCCTAACTTTGAGAGGCTAGCAGAGGAATTCTACGAATGCCTGTATCAGACAGTGATTATGGTTCTTGTTTCAGGAACTATTGCCTGGGTTCTGGGGGTGGCTTTAGGGGTAACTCTGGTTGTTACCCGTTCAGGCGGAATCATGCGTAACCGACTGGTATTTAACACTCTGGATCGCTGCATAGATGTGATTCGTTCAATTCCGTTCATTATTCTTATGGTACTGCTGATTCCATTATCCCGTTTTATTGTAGGTACGGGGTCAGGTCTTGAGGGCTCCTTTGTTGCTCTGGTATTTGGCACAGTGCCATTCTTTTCTCGACAGATTGAGCAGGTGCTCTCCGAGATTGACGGTGGGCTAGTTGAGGCAGCTCAGTCAATGGGCCTGTCTCCTTGGGAGATTATCTTCAGTGTATATCTTAAGGAGAGTATTCCTGGTATCACACGTGTAACCATGATTACCTTTGTATCCTTCATTGGAATAACAGCCATTGCCGGTGCTATCGGTGCCGGTGGCCTTGGTGACTTTGCCATAAGATACGGTTATCAGATGGGCTATCGTGACATGATCTGGCTGACGGTAATTGTTATTCTGCTTATGATCAGTATCTTCCAGTTCATAGGCAATTTCATCATCAAAAAGACAACTCACTAGTTCCAGCCATGCAGATGTATCATTCTCTCGAACTGGTACATCTGCATGAAACAGTTCCAATTTCAGAAATCTTTTAAAGTTGTTTTCTTGAGTATTCCTTTCACAATTTGCGCAAAATTCAAAATTTATTTCGTATCTGTTATAATTCAAAATCCTGTAGTTTCGATTTTTTTTAAGAGCTGACTTCAATGTTCGAGAATTTAACCCAAAGATTGACCCGTACCCTTAAGAATATAAGTGGTAAAGGCCGTATTACTGAAGAAAACATCAAGGATACCTTACGAGAGGTCCGTACTGCCTTATTAGAGGCCGATGTTGCACTTCCTGTTGTTAAAAGTTTTACCAACAGAGTAAAGGAAAGAGCTTTAGGAGCTGAAGTTAATCTGAGTCTGTCTCCTGGTCAGGAGTTTATTAAGGCTGTTCATGCCGAACTTATTGAGACTCTGGGCGGACAGATAAGCGAAATCAATCTGGCTCATCAGCCTCCTGCTGTTATCCTACTGGCAGGTCTACAGGGTGCAGGTAAAACTACTTCTGCTGCAAAATTAGCTCTGTTCTTAAAAGAACGTATGAACAAGAAGGTCCTTTTGGTTTCTGTTGATACCTACAGACCTGCAGCTATGGATCAGTTAAAGACATTGGCTGTTGAGATTGGCGTTGACTGCTATCCATCTGATCCTAAGAACAAGCCTGAGGATATTGCTACTGCAGCTTTAAAAGAAGCTAAGTTACGTGCCTATGATGTAATGATTCTTGATACTGCAGGTCGACTGGCAGTAGATGAGGAAATGATGAATGAGGTTAAGAGACTTCATGCTCTGACCGATCCTATCGAAACCTTCTTCACTGTTGACGCGATGACAGGTCAGGATGCAGCTAATACTGCCAAAGCCTTTGGAGAAGCGCTAGATCTTACAGGTGTAATTCTAACCAAGGCTGACGGTGATGCTCGAGGCGGTGCAGCTCTAAGCGTAAAGGAAATTACCGGCAAGCCAATCAAGTTCATTGGTCTTGGAGAAAAGATTGTTCCTTTGGAGCCTTTCCATCCTGATCGTATTGCAAGCCGTATTCTTGATATGGGTGATGTGCTGTCTCTTATTGAAGATCTGCAGCGCAATACTGATATGGAGCAGGCTAAGAAGGTTGCTCAGAAGATTAAGTCAGGAGAAGGATTTACCTTTGACGATTTCAGAGATCAGATTGCTCAGATGAAGAAGATGGGCGGTATGTCCGGTCTTCTAGATAAACTTCCTGGTATGGGAAACATTTCAGACCAGCTTAAGGACAAAGTCAACGACAAGTCTCTTCTTCACATGGAGGCAATCATTAACTCCATGACAAAGAAAGAGCGAATTCATCCAGAAATCATCAAGGGCTCACGAAAGAAGAGAATTGCAATGGGTGCAGGAGTAGAAATCCACGAGGTTAACGTATTGCTGCGCCAGTTTGATATGACCCAGAAGATGATGAAGAAGATGGGTAAAGGTGGACTTCGCAAGATGGCTGGTGCAATGAAAGGCATGATGGGCCAGATGGGAGGCATGGGAGGCATGGGCGGAATGGGGAATTTCTTCCGCAGATAGTCCCTACTTTTCTTTTCCGTAATTCAGCTTCGTTTTTTTTCTCTAATCGAAGCTGAAATATTTTTTTTTATATTATTTATTTTTACTATTCAAATATTTCTTCTATCTTCTTTTAACACCTTGTTATTCAAAATAATTTACATATATAAATGTTGGCAGAAAATAAAATTCCAATAGTGATGTTGATCTTGTTTTTTTCTTTAAAAGGTGTAAAATACTGCAACTGTTTTTGTATGATGACTTTTCATCATGATTGTTTAACTAAATATAGGTAATGCGAAATGGTAGTCATTCGTTTACGTCGCTTAGGTGCGAAAAAGCGTCCATTTTATCACGTAATTGTTGCAGACAAGCGTTTTGCTGCAACTGGTCGTTTTATTCAGCAGGTTGGTATTTTCAACCCAATCGCTAAAGGTAAAGAGATTCGTCTTCGTCTAGATCTAGAAGCAATCAATGCTTGGATTGCTAAAGGCGCACAGCCTTCAGATCGTGTAAAGCGTCTTCTTGTTGAGAACGAGATGGGCGAAGAGGCTGTTTTAAAGGCTAAGGCTGATAAGCACGCAGCAGCTGTAGCAGCTAAGAAAGCAGCTGCAGAGGCAAAGGCTAAGGCAGAAGCTGAAGCTGCAGCATCTGAGTCAGCTGAGGCTTAATAAGCTTTGACTGATACACCGCGTCCAATGGGAGCTTTAGGCTCATCATTTGGAGTATATGGATGGATGAAGGTTCGTTCATATACGCAGCAACCTGAGGACCTTTTTGACTACTCGCCATGGTTTATACGTCAGCGCGGGGCGGAATGGCGTGAGGTCCAGGTTGAAGAATACAAGCCACATGGTAATGATTTTATTGTTAAGCTTGATGTGGCATCAACTCCTGAGGAAGCTAAGCTTTATGCAGGAGCTGAAATTGGGATTAGGCGCTCAAGCCTACCTCCTGTACCAGAAGGTACTGTATATCTGGCTGATCTTGTTGGTTGTCAGGTTATCGGACTGGAAGGTGTAATGCTCGGTAAAGTATCGAGAATTAGGGATTACGGAGCTGCTCCCTTAATGGAAGTGTCTCCCTCTGACCACCTGGCAAAGGAACGCAAAGAAAAATTCTTAATTCCTTATGTCGTTGGCCCGATTGTTAAAGCAGTTGATCTCAATGCAAAAACAATCGAGGTTGAGTGGGGCGTAGATTACTAATGTATTTTGGTGTCATTACGCTCTTTCCTGAGATGATTGACGCTGTAACTAAATTCGGCGTAACTCGAAGAGCTTGTGAAAATGGCCTAATAAAGGTCGATTGCATAAATCCTCGAGATTATACTGAAGATAAATTCGGCAACGTGGACGATAAACCTTATGGTGGTGGTCCGGGAATGCTGATGCAGGTACAGCCATTAAGAGATGCTCTTAGAGTTGCTCGAAGTCAAGCACCGAAGGATACTAAAGTTGTATGTATGTCTCCTCAAGGCGTACAGCTCAATCACTCGTTGGTCACAGATATCCACAGTTGGGGCTCTGTAATTCTTATAGCGGGACGCTATGAGGGTATTGATGAGCGTGTCCTTCAGAAGGAAGTCGATCTGGAGGTTTCTGTCGGTGACTACGTCCTCTCAGGGGGTGAACTCCCTGCCATGTGTATCATCGATGCTGTTTCAAGAATGGTTCCTGGTGTATTAGGAAACATTCAGAATGCGCAAGAAGATTCTTTTGCTCAAGGTTTACTGCATTTTCCGCAGTATACACGTCCAGAAGAAATTGATGGAATGAGAGTTCCTGAAGTTCTGATGAGTGGTAACCATGAGAAGATAAGAAACTGGCGCCTACAGCAATGTCTTGGTCGTACATATGAGAGAAGACCTGATTTGCTGAAGAATCGTGAGCTTACCAAGTTAGAACGTAAGCTTCTTGATGAATATCTTCAAGAACACGATTTAAAATAGTTTTTTTGTTTATCCTTATTAATGGAAGGTACTAAAAATGGCTAGCAATCCAATTATTGACCAGCTAGAGAAAGAGCAGATTCGTACTGATATTCCTGAGTTCAACCCAGGTGATACCGTACGTGTTGAGGTTAAGGTTGTTGAAGGTGACAAGACCCGTCTACAGGCTTTCGAAGGCAATGTTATTGCAAAGCGTAACCGCGGTTTAAATTCATCTTTCACCGTTCGTAAGATGTCATCAGGCGAGGGTGTTGAGCGTGTATTCCAGACTCACTCTCCAATGATTGCTTCTATTAAGGTAACCCGTCGCGGTGATGTTCGTCGCGCTAAGCTATACTACTTACGTGATCGTACCGGTAAGGCTGCACGTATCCGTGAGAAGATTAACTAATCAGTTAATTTTTTCTGAATATAGATCCCTTGTCTTATGGCAGGGGATTTTTGTTTAAATTCTCTATATTTTCTCATCTCAATTCTATTTCTTTATCAGCCTCATCAATTTTTAGGCCTTTTTGACTTTTGTCTTGTCTGATGTTTTTTATGTATAAGGACTAAGGCTATTGGTGTGTCTTGGTTCAATTTGTCTAATCTGAATTCTTTCAATAATTACTATTGCATTTTGTGATTCAGTGCGTTTTCAAATATTAATTAAATGATGTCATTATTGTTTTTAAGCAAAAGTGTTTTGGTTTTATTTCATGGTATGGCATTCTATTTGTGGATTTTGTCTTTCTTCAGAAGGCAGAATGAATGGCAACAATTAAACAATCATATAGGGACTACATAACTATGAAATTTAAGAACGTCATCTTAGCTACAATGTTTTTATCAACCGCTACTTTTGCTGCTCACAATGACGTAAGAACAGCTCCAGAAAAATATTACCTGAATGCTTCTGACGTAGCTGACAGCTTAGCTTTGTTACCACCTCCTCCAGCAATGGACAGCATTACCTTCTTAAATGATCAGGCTCAATATAACAAGGGCTTCATGTTGCGTAAGACTGAAAGAGGTGCTCTGGCTGCAAGAGATGCTGAGATTGATGCTAAGGGAGTATCTGCAGCTTTATCAGAGGCTTTTGGAATGAAGATCTCAAAGGATAATACCCCTCAGATCTACAAGCTAATCAGCAAGATGGTTGAAGATGCTGGTGATCTTGCAACCAGAGCTGCAAAAGAGCATTACATGAGAGTTCGTCCCTTTGCTTTTTATGGTGTTAATACCTGCAATATGAAGGATCAGAAGACTTTATCTACTAATGGTTCTTACCCATCAGGACACACTGCAATTGGCTGGGCAGAAGCTTTAGTTCTAGCAGAGATTAATCCTTTCAGACAGAATGAAATTCTGAAGAGAGGTTTTGAGATGGGCCAGAGCCGTGTAATCTGCGGTTACCACTGGCAGTCTGATGTTGATGCTGCTCGTGTAGTTGCTTCAGCTGTTGTTGCTCGTTTACATGCTAATGATGAGTTCAATGCTCAGTTAAAGCTTGCAAAAGAAGAGTTCAAGCAGAAATCAGAAGTTAAATAATATCTGATGTCATAATAGAATTAAAAAGCTCAGAATAC
>NZ_CACVSS010000069.1:0-10457 GCF_902756765.1 uncultured Succinivibrio sp.
TGAACTTTATCAGGGATTATATGATTGAAAGCTTTAAGGAAGGTCTATCTTCAAATGCAGAACTAACAGGATTCTGCTCTGAAAACGGGATTTCTCTAAACGCCTTTAAGGCCCTACTTTCACAGCAGGATTACAAAGCAGAACTATCCAAGAATTATGCCCAAAGCTTAGACTTCAACGCAACAATTACGGGTAAACTCAAGGAATACGCATCAGCCAATCTTGATACTCTGCGCAAGTTAAGCGGTATTGAAGTTCAAGACTCCCTGATATCCGCTACTTACAGCGTAGGAAATTATACAGATGCCATTTTACAGGAACTGTCTTCAGATAATCCAGATGGAACAAAGATTCTTGAACAGATGAAGTTAATTCAGGCAAAGTTAAAATCGCCTGAAATCAAGAACGATTCAGACTCATCAGAAGTTCTTAATACTGCTGTAAAAACTCTGTTAAATTCACTTTCTGAGGACGTAAAGCAGAAGGTTCTCTCAACGAATGGCCAGAAGATTCTTCTTACTCTGGGGGCTGAGATGAATAATATCTGCCAGAAAGATACCTCTCTCAATGCTGATTTAAAAGGAGAGTTATCCAGCCTTGCTGAGGTTACCTTATCCTTCTGCAAAGAGATGACTGCCGGTTTATCTGAGGACAAACGTGTTGATCCTGCCTCAATAAAAGTTGGTCAAATCAATAATGAGGTAAAAAACAATGCACTGCAAGAGGGAAAGTTAATTCCACGTCAAGCTACAGACGCTGAAATCTTCATTGCGCATCAGGCTGTTATGAAAAATCCTCAGTATGATATGACTCAAAAAGATCTTATTCTCAAAGTCATGAAAGCCACCAGGTGTGCAGATATCGCAGTTGTCACCACAATAATGCATGCAAGTGGCTCTGCATCTATCGATTCATATATTAAAACATTCAAAAACAATTCCTCGCAGGACAAACCTAATATGGTAACCGACCTGAGTAACCTGGCTAAATTTATGCTGAATGCCACAATGGCTGCAGAAGGGTATAACAAAGATGAAGTTATCAGTTTTGTTTTTGATGCAATTATCGGACTATGTACTCCTGAACAAAGAAAGAATATTTTCGACTGTCTGCAATCTTCATCAGCAAAAATGATGTTTGAAATTTTCAATACCCTAGACAAGAAAGAAAAAGAGAATCGCAAACTGACTTATGCCGGAAGTCTTGAAGCAAGAAAGAATGAGAATGATGGAATAAGTCTTCTGTTGAATAACATCAATAAATTATCAGATAAGCTGGCCGCTGATCTTAAGATTCAGAATCCTGGTCCGGTCTTTAATCCAAATGTTGTGCGTCATGCTTATGATCTTACCTACCAAAATCTGCTCGACGGTTATTTAGGACTAGCATTTCCATATGCATTTAGAGCATTTGATCAGGCACAGCTAGGCACAAAAATTGACCTCCCTGATGAAAAAAGGGAGGCCGTAAGGAATTTTATTTTCAAACTTAAGGTTCCTGTTGAAAATCTTAGGGAGTATGTTGAAAATAAGAATCCACAAAAAAAGAAAAACGATATTACTAACCTTGGAGCTTATGATGATGTCCAGGCTTTCGTATACAAACACACAAATGAAGACGGAGAAATTGAGGATGCTGTTTGGACTCCTAAGGAGTTTATGTGCCTTGCAGGTTCTAAGGTCAAGGAAATTTCTGACTTACTAGATATAACTGGCGGTAATCCAACTGCACAGCAATTATGGACTGTGCTTCATGGCGGACAGGCTCCTGAAGGATTAACCATGGATAACCTTATTGAGAAGTTGACTCTTACTCTCCATGATGAAATTAGAGCTATAGGACAGCTGCTTGGAAGAGATGAATATGTTCCTGATTATGTTCTGCCGCTGATAATTGATCAGGGATATTCAATAGATGGCTTTATTTCTAAGTTCTCTAAGGCAGATAAGGAAGATATTGTTTTTGAATTAAAAGACCAGAAAGGAACCAAGGGATTTTTCCCTGTAGAAGCTACAGGTGGACTTACCTATGAAAATGGTTCCCAAATATTTGGTTTTGGTCTTGATTTTGAAAGAGGAATTAATTCTCAGGGTGTAACATCAGATGATCTCATCAAGATATCTGTAGAGACTACTTCTGGGGAGAAGAAGGTGTTTTCACAGAAGGAGTGTATGAATTCAGGAAATAAAGATCAGACCTCCAGGCAGCATTATATGAAGAATATGGCCGAGCAGATCAAAGCCGGACTTGGAAATATTCCAAATAAGCAACTTGGAAGTGTTGGCTGGTGTACATGTCAGGCAGTGCTGGACTTACTAAAACTACTGCCTCTGTATTACAATCGTGTATCTTGTGGCAATGAACATACCGCGTTAGATTATTCAATAAAAAAGCTGGATAACGGTAATGTTCAGGTTAACATCAAGGAAAAGCCTGGTACAGCTTTCTTCACCTTCAATATGGTGCTTGAGGTATCTCCTGATGGAATAGTTAACTGCAAAGATGGCAGAATAACCTTTGCCTCTCAGGAAAAAATCAGTAATTACCTGAAGGAGCATCCTGGTACTGTTATCTAGACAATATTCTTATATTTTCTATCCTGGCCTGAAAAGGCCAGATAGCTATTCCTCTTTCCTGTTTTTGTCTGGAAAAATGAGGAATATGACGACTGCATTTAAGAGCTCCGACTATAGCACGGAGCTTTTTTTTGAAAAAAGGAATAAAAAAAAAACGTAACTTTTAAAAATACTTCGCAGAGATTGTGTCGCCCCGAAATGACAACAGTTTGGTGATCCTCAAAATATGTAAGACGCTCCCCACCAGTCCAACTTACTAAAGATGACATGGAATGTAGACTATTGAAGAAAGCAATTTCATTTGTAAGAGGATCAGACCAATCTGAAGAATACAATATATATCACATTTATAAACATTGTTTTAAAAATGTAGCTTCATAAATTAAATAATACACTATACTTAGTTATGAATTGCGGAAGCCTTATTTTATAAGTCGTTTTAACAGTTTAGGTCAGTTACATTTAAGTGAACTTAGGGAGTTTTTAATGAGTGGACCTTTTTTCTCTCATTCTGATGTTGAAGAAAACAATGAGACTGAAATTCAAACTCTTTTGCCTGATTTAGCAAATATAACCATCGTTTATCTCAAGGAGATTTTTAATGTCGCTCCTGGTGGTAAAAGCTGGGATGAAATTGAAAATGAGCTAGCAAAAGGAAAGGTGCTTAAGGATATTTATAATCTAACTGATGATTATATTGATGCCTCATATCAAGCGACAAAAGAGAAACTCGAAGAACATGACTTTGATGGGGCTAAAGAGCTTTTATTAAATCTTTGTCTTGTCAATCCAGGTGAACCAAAATATTGGGGTGGACTTGGAAAGTGCTTTGAAGGTTTAAATCAATATGAGGAAGCGGTTGAATGTTACAAAATGCTTACACTTGTAACCAAAGGAGCAGAACCGCTTCCATTCTTATGTATAGGTTTTTGTTATCTTAAACTCAACGATAAGATAAATGCTTTAGAGATTCTAGAAGAAGGAAAGAACATCTGTGATCCTTATGATCTTGAGCAGAGAACTATGCAAGAACAGTTCGATAATTTAATTTCAATTTGTAATCAATAAGTTTTTTATGGAGACTGCCAAATGTCAGATTTAATAAAAATAAATACAAATGATGGCGATATTCCTAAAATCAATGATATTGGGAAACTCGGTAGTAGTGTTCTCCTTGATGAGAAAAGCAATTCCTTACAAGAAATGCTAACCACTCAGGAAAATTTTGAAAAATTACATACAGATAGAAACCCATCAAGTACTATCAGTAAAGTTTTAAATTCAATTGGAAAAGGAATATTGAGTGCTGTAGGGGCTGTTGCCTATTCTACTACAGGTATTTTAACCAAGGTTGCAAATTCTATCGGTAATTCTTTTATAGGTCGTTTATTTAGTCATTCAGGGCACAGAAGTAATGCTGAGGCTTTTATTCAAGGTCAGAAAGCAAATAATGCAGCTGCACCTAAGGATAATACTGAAATTAATCAATTTGGGAAGACTAATAATAATATTTTTGAAATGCTTAAAGCTCATTCAGGTTTCGAAAGTATTCATCCTGAGGTGAAAGCTGATGCAAAAAATGAAGCCGATGCGGATTTTGATGGAATTGAAAAAGCAGATGATAACGAACTGACAGACACTAAAGAGATTTTCAGCAAGGATTTTGCTAAGAACGAAAACGTAGGCAAAAACGAAAATCCAGTTGACTCTAACATTAAAAATATTACTAAGCATAATGATGGTGACAATGATGTTAGTGACTTAAAATCATTGAATGGCGGTGCCTCCAATGAAAAAGAAGTTATCCTGAAAAAAGAAGAGAATAATGTCCAGTCAGATAAAAATATAAAAAATGGTGAAGGTAATTATCAGAAAGAAGAGAATCCTCCTAAGGTAAAGACTGATGCTGATAAGATGTCTGATGTAGCAGAGCGCCTTTCTAAAGTTTTTAATATGAAGGGTAACCCGCTATTAACTAAACTAAATAATGCAGTACAAGACTCAAAACAGGCCTTAAAAGATTTGTTGAATAATATTCATGATATTAATGCTCATCCAAATCCTGGAATAGTAAAATATGATGCTAACTGTTTTAGAGATGTAGCAATTAATTTTGTAGAGATATTCAAGGATTCTTATACCTCAGACGGTGATCATAGTGAAACAAATCCTGGAATTCATTCACCTCTTGAACTGGCAGAAGATGTTTATATTCTTAGAGGTGGTCTAAATTTATTAATTAAGAAACTTGAATCAGAAGCTAAAAATACAAATCCAGGGAGCGAGGAAAGGGTACATGCAGAACAACTTCTAAAAGATTTGACTGATCCTGAATCCATTAAGGGGTTATTATCAATGATCAATGATGAGATTGATTATTTGAAACAGGATCAAGAATCATGGATAGCTGGAGGTCAAAAAGAAATAGACGGAAATAGTGCATTTGTCGTGAAAAACTTCTTTTATTATTCAATTAACCAGTTAAACATTTTAAAGTTAGCACTGGAAACAGATGTAGATGTTTTAAAAATGAAGTAAAAGAAAAAGTTCTATATACTGCGGAAAATGAGTTTTTTCCGATAAACGGAGGTTATCTAAAAAACTTCTAGTGAATATCTTCTAATTAATCAAAAAAGGGCGTTTTCTCTTAAGATAAAAACCAACAATACTTAAGAAGGACACGCCCTTGTGTATTGTGGCTGATTTGTTATCTGAAAACAAGACAGGATCAAAAAACGCCCCGAAGGGCGCTTTATTTAACTTAAGCTAGAAACTAACCTAAGTATTAAGATTTTATACAGAAGCTATAAGCTTATGCATTTAAAGCAGCTTTAGCCTGCTCAGCAATAGCCTGGAAAGCAGCTTTGTCATTGATTGCAAGATCTGAAAGAACCTTACGATCAATTTCAATGTTAGCCTTCTTTAAGCCATTGATTAACTGGCTGTAGCTTAGATCGTGCTGACGAGCAGCAGCATTGATACGAACGATCCAAAGAGCACGGAACTGGCGCTTCTTCTGACGACGATCGCGATATGCATACTGACCAGCCTTGGTTACAGCCTGAACAGCAACACGGTAAGTACGGCTTCTTGCACCGTAATAACCCTTAGCAGCCTTTAAAACCTTCTTGTGACGAGCATGTGCGGTAACACCACGTTTTACTCTAGCCATTTGTCAAATCCTCCAACTTATGCGTATGGTAACTGACGTGCAATTGCGCGTAGGTTACAAGTCTTTACACAAACCATGTCGCGTAGCTGACGCTTACGCTTTGAGGTTTTCTTAGTTAGGATATGACGTAAGTTCTGGTGACGGCACTTGTAGTGACCACTACCAGTCTTCTTGAAGCGCTTTGCAACGCCTCTATCGGTCTTCATCTTGACCTTGACTTTTCCAGCCATTGTATACTCCGCATTATTGCATATATATAAACACGATACAGGAGCCTATTACTAGGACTTTGTAACCCTGTAACTATTTCTTTTTAGGGGCTAAAACCATAGTAGCCTGTCTGCCTTCAACTCGTGATGCAGACTCTACACTAGCAATGCCTCTGTCTTCGCATAGATCTTTCTCTACACGTTTGAGAACATCTAAACCTAAGGACTGATGAGCCATTTCGCGACCGCGATAGAGCAGAGTTACCTTAGCCTTATTGCCCTCTTCTAGGAAGCGAATTAGGTTGCGTAGTTTAACCTGATAATCCGCTTCATCTGTTCCAGGACGGAATTTAATTTCCTTAACCTGAACAACCTTTTGTTTCTTACTCTTCTGATCTTTACTCTTCTGATAAAGATACTTGCCATACTCGATGAGTTTGCACACAGGAGGTTCAGCATTAGGACTAATCTCAACAAGATCAATACCCTTTTCCTGAGCCATCTTCAATGCATCGGCTGTAGGCATAACACCTAACAGCTCATTGTCAGCATCTAAAACACGCACTTCACGACATCTAATGTCACTGTTAATCCGGTTCTTCTGTAAAGTCTTACCGGTTTTTCTGTTGTTGTTTATAGCAAGTACTCCTAAATAAGTTTAAGACCATGACTAAGAAACGAATTTCTTAATCAGCTTGAGCAGCTTTTCTAGATTTTTCAATCTCTACATCTGCATCAGGCATATTTTTGCGCTGTATGATATCTGATTTTACAAGATTGATCAAGTCCTCTATTGACATAGAACCTAAATCTGCACCTTTTCTGGTACGTACAGCAACTTTCCCCTGCTCTGCTTCTCTTGCACCGCAGACTACAAGGTAAGGAACATGCATTAGGGTATGTTCACGGATCTTAAAGCCAATCTTATCATTACGTAAATCAGACTTAGCTCTTAAACCAGCCTCATCCAGCTTTCTTACAACCTCTTTTGCGTAATCAGCCTGATCATCTGTAATTGACATTACAACAGCCTGACATGGGGATAGCCAGGTTGGGAATGAACCAGCGTATTCCTCTGTTAGAATACCGATGAAACGCTCTAGAGAACCAAGCATAGCTCTGTGAATCATAACAGGTACGTGTTCCTGATTATCCTCACCGATATATGCAGCTCCTAGTCTTGCTGGCAAAGAGAAATCAAGCTGAACAGTACCGCACTGCCATGCTCTGTCTAGAGAATCATGCAGAGTGAACTCAATCTTAGGGCCATAGAATGCACCTTCACCAGGCTGTAATTCATACTCAAGGTGATTTGCTTCCAATGCCTTAATCAGATCGTTTTCTGCGCGATCCCAGATCTCATCAGAACCGATACGTTTCTCTGGACGAGTTGACAGCTTAATATCAACATTGTGGAAATTAAATACATCATATACTTCGTATACCATACGAATACAGTCTGAAACTACATCAAGAATCTGACTGTCTGTACAGAATATATGAGCATCATCCTGTTCAAAACCTCTTACACGCAGTAGACCATGTAAAGATCCTGAAGGCTCATTACGGTGATCCTTACCAAACTCAGCCATTCTGATTGGAAGATCACGATAAGAACGTGTACGTGAATTAAAGATCTGAATTGCACCTGGGCAGTTCATTGGCTTAATTGCGTAATCTCTGTTCTCTGACTTGGTGGTAAACATGTTCTCTGCATATTTATCCCAGTGACCAGAACGCTCCCACAGAACACGATCCATAATCTGTGGGGTATTAACTTCAATGTACTGATACTTATGCAGCATCTCTCTCATGAAGTTTTCAACAATACGGTAGATAGTCCAGCCATCATTGTGCCAGAATACCAAACCAGGAGCTTCCTGCTGGAAGTGGAACAGATCAAGTTTCTTGCCTAATACACGATGGTCACGCTTTGCAGCCTCTTCACGTCGCTGAATGTATAGCTTTAATTCATCTTTTGAAGCAAATGCACAGCCGTAGATACGCTGCAGCATCTTGTTCTTGGAATCACCACGCCAGTAAGCACCTGCAAAGTGTGTTAACTTGAAGTGCTGACAGAATCCCATGTGAGGAACATGAGGACCACGGCACATATCAATATATTCATTGTGATGATATAAACCAATAGACTTATCTGACTTGTCTATATTCTCTTCAAGAATCAGTTTCTTATATGGCTCATTACGAGACTCAAAGGTATCATAGGCTTTCTGCCAGTCTACAACTTCCTTGATAACCTGATAATCTGTCTTTGCAAGCTCGTGCATTCTTGCATCTAAAGCTTCAAGATCCTCAGCAGTCAGCTTATGGTCAATATCAACATCATAGTAGAAACCGTTGTCAATAACAGGACCAATTGCCATCTGAGTGTTAGGCCACAGCTGTTTGATGGCGTGACCTAAAAGGTGTGCGCATGAATGACGAATGATTTCAATACCCTCTTTATCCTTTGGAGTAATAATTGAAACAGTAGCGTCATTTTCAATTAAATCACATGCATCATGTAACTCACCGTCAATCTTTCCTGCAACACAGTTACGTGCTAAACCAGGGCCGATACTTGATGCTAATTCGTAAATTGAGATTGGCTTATCAAACTCTTTGATATCGCCGTTAGGAAGTGTAATTTTTGGCATTTTCTAAACCTCGATGCATACCCTGCATCTCTAGGCTCCATATAATTAAAGAAAGAAATTGTCCCCTATGACTATCCTTGCACCACTCGACAAGGCCTTGCATAGAGCAACGAACAGTGAGAGATTATACTCTTATTTTCGATTTATATCGCATTTAAAAAATATTATTAACGAACTACTTGATTAGTTTGAATTTATTGCTATAATGTGAACACTTTTTGCGTCGTTAGCTCAGCTTGGTTAGAGCATCACCTTGACATGGTGGGGGTCGGTGGTTCGAGTCCACTACGACGCACCATCTAAGAAGGCAACCTGTTGGTTGCTTTTTTTATTCCATTTCAACTTATCTCCTTTCAATTACCATAATAAACAACAGATTTTTCAGTAGTACCCGTAACATGCCGATATAAAACAATTGTCGAATTCGTCAATTTCCTTTTATCGGACACTTACGACTACACATCAAATACAGCGAAAGGCCGTTCTATTAGATGGACAAAACATACATGGAGTCACAGAATGACTCAAAAATGAATAAGGAAATAAGAAAAAGCCATTTGATGAGTTCTTTAAAGCTTTGTCCTTGATGGGGATTCAGAGGATGAATGTGAATATACAATAGAATATTCATAGTGAATTAACGTCCTCTAAAAATATAATTTCATCAAGAAAATTTAGAGGACACCGTAACTCTTAATCAGATAAGTACTATTTAATGGTAACTGCTGGAACAGTTTTAAACTCCCCCATTTTGGTTTTATATTTGAGTGTGCCTATTCTCTTGGCACATTTGCCTTTTGGAATTTTTACATTTTCATTATCATAATGAGGAGTTGGATGTTCTTCGAGATTTACAAGAAGAACAGTTGTATCCATCATAAGTCCCCTATTATCTTTTTCTTGGAAATCTGCTAAAGCATATTCAGGAGATAAAACCTGAAATATCCTCAGATCTTTTTTTGTCACACAAGTTTCTTCCGTTCCTTCAGACAGTTTGGTGATACTATAATTTTCTTCCTCTTCTCTATGCTCTCGCTGATCTAATGCCTGATAAATCAGAAACATTAGAAACATTCCACTTATAAAAATGATTACTTCTTTCATAAAGGACTCTCTTCTTGCAGATTTTAGCAATAGTCGATAACAAAACTATGCTCTCTTATTTCACTTGTTATCAGTACTTATAAGTTTCTTGCCAAGTGCACAAGAAAGTCTTTCTCCTAATCTCTCTTTTAATATAGTTGATAATTCATCTACGAACCATTCCGGTCTTTCAATATGATCTGACAATAGTAATAAACATAACGACGTTGCATTAGATTTAGGGACTTTTTTTTCATTTATCAGTCTATATCCTAATTTTCTTTCTACATCTATAATTGCTGCGGCAAAATCAGAATACTTTCCTCCGATTAGCTCCATAGCGGAAAATATATGATTTGAAAGTTTTTTCATATTAATTTTTGCCAGATTATTATCATTTTTCCACTGTGTTGGATTATTACTAGTAAAAAATGGATCTATAGAATCTCTTGCAGTTTCAACATCTTTATCGAGAGCCTTTGGGTCATCAATGAACGATTCAATACTGAATCTGTTTAATCTTTCTAATGCGCTTTTATAATCTTCATCAGTCCATCCAGAAGGTAATTCTATAATTCTGTCCAACCTTTCTCTAATCTGAAGTGGAGGGGTAGAAATTGAGTCTCTATACATTGTTAATTGCCAATTTTTAAAAATTTCATTTGCAAATTTTTTTAAATCTTCCTTTTTTCTAAAACGTTCTTGTTTTTCACTATTTGATAAAGCCATAATTCTCTCCATATAAACTAGAATTTAATTA
>NZ_CACVSS010000070.1:0-11717 GCF_902756765.1 uncultured Succinivibrio sp.
TCTGAACGGCGCTCATACCTCAAACGTACCTGCAGCCTTCCTTGCAGGTCTTGATACCGTTGATCAGATGATGACCGATAAGGTTACAGGTCCATTTGCACGTTCTGTAATCTACGATGAAATCATCCCTGCTGTTAAGCTTGATAAGGGCATGCTGAAAGAATTTGCTGACGCTGTTGTGGACAGATTCATGGATCCTTCCCTTCATCATCAGTTAGCATCAATTCTGATGAACTGCGCTTCAAAGGTTAAGGCTCGTGTTATTCCTTCAATTCTGGATGCAAGAGCTGACAATACCCATCCGGTAAAACTCTATTTTGCCCTGGCAGCCTTCTTTGCCCTATACAGAAATTCTGACGGCACCTCACCAGTTAAGGTTACAAGAGCCGATGGCAAATCAGGTGAGTTCCAGGATGATGAGTATGCAGTAAAGACTATGGCTCAGGCCTGGAGTCTCTATAAGGATTCAGAAGAATCAGCAGTTGAAACCGTTAAGACAATTCTCTCTGACATGAAGCTCTGGGGCGAGGATCTTACCGTAAGCCTTGATGTAAAAAAGATTGCCAAACTTACCCACAGCGTTGTTGCCAAGGGAGTAAAAGCAACCATGGCAGAGTGTTAGGAGACAGATAATGCAGTGAGTAGTTATCAATCCTAAAGAGGATGTTGTCGCTGTCGCCCTAGAAGATCTGAAAAAGGGGCAGACTGTAAAAACCACTTTGGGAGACGTGTCCTTAACAGATGACATTCCACGTGGTCATAAGTTTGCTCTTTATGATCTCAATGAAGGCGATCAGATTATCAAGTACGGATATTCAATCGGACATGCCTCCTGCAGAATCACTAAAGGCCAGCATGTACATTCTGAAAATGTAAAAACCAATCTCTCAGGAACAAAATCCTATACCTATAACAGGGCTCCTCAGGCAGCCCTGAAAAAGGTTGATAGAACCTTTGAAGGCTATGTAAGAGCAGATGGTCAGGTTGGAATCAGAAATGAGGTCTGGATTATCCCTACCGTATTCTGTGTAAATCATATTGCCAAAGAGCTTGAAGCCTACGCCAGAGAGAAACTGTCCTCATATTCTCATATCGACGGCTGCTATGCCTTTACTCACCCTTAAGGCTGCTCTCAGATGGGAGAGGATCAGACCACCACTCAGAAGCTTCTATCATCCCTCACCCGTCACTCTAATGCCGGTGCGGTGCTGATTCTGGGGCTTGGCTGTGAGAACAACAATCTGTCAGTATTCAAGAACTTTCTTGATCTTTCTGATGAGAGACTGATGTTTTTAAATACTCAGGATGTTGAGGACGAACTTGAGGCTGGCTACGGCATTATTGATACTCTTCTTAATCTGGCTAATCAGGCAAGAAGAGAAAGTGTACCTTTATCAAAGCTTAGAATCGAAGCTTAGAATCGGACTTAAGTGCGGCGGTTCAGACGGTCTGTCAGGCATAACCGCAAATCCTCTAATCGGAAGAGTAAGTGATCTCATAGTAGGTTCAGGCGTAACCTCAGTCATGACCGAAGTTCCAGAAATGTTCGGTGCTGAACAGATTCTGATGAACAGAGCCAAAAATGAGGAGATCTTCGAGCATACAGTAAACCTTATCAATGACTTTAAAGGTTATTTTAAAGCTCATGGCGAGACGGTTTCAGAGAACCCATCCCCAGGTAACAAGGCAGGTGGTATCACCACTTTAGAGGACAAATCTCTAGGCTGTGTTCAGAAAGGAGGCAAGGCTCAGGTTGAAGGCACCATCAGATATGCTGAAACCATAAGAGGCACAGGACTTAATCTTCTGAACGCGCCTGGTAATGACGGTGTTTCCTGCTCAGCTCTGGCAGCCTGCGGTGTGAATATGATTCTCTTCTCCACCGGAAGAGGAACTCCCTTCAGTACCGTAGTACCTACCATCAAGATCTCCAACAACAATGCCCTTTACGATAAAAAAGGCGGCAACTGGATTGATTTCAATGCAGGTGTAATTGTTGACGGAAAGGATTTTGACGAGCTGGCTGAGGAGCTTTTGGATTACATAATCGCCATTGCCTCAGGACAGAAATCCGTCTCGGAGAAGAGAGATTTCCATGAACTTTTAATCTGGAAGGATGGAGTAACTCTCTAGTTAGCATCAGAGTGCATAGAATCTTAGTAAAAGTTGTCTATCCTAAGATCATGATCATACGCCCGCTTTTCTGCAGGGCGTATAATCTCTTGGATAAAACAGACTTTAATTACTACAAACATAGTCAGGAGAACATACATAATGGAAAAAGGTTTACTGCTGACAGGTGAACCAATGGGCCTTCTGATTGCCAAACAGGAAGGCGCACTTGAAACCGTGAAGGATTATTCACTGGATGTTGCAGGTGCTGAATTCAATGTTGCAACTGGAATTGCCCGCCTGGGCCATAAGGCCACCTATCTTACAAAACTTGGCAATGATCCATTCGGCAAGCTGATTGAGAATGCAATCAAACAGAACGGTATTGATAACTCTCAGGTCAGATATTCAGATACCGAACGTACCGGCTTTATGCTTAAAGGTAAAGTCTCCAACGGTGATCCTCAGATCTTCTATTTCCGTTCAGGCTCAGCTGCCTCAACACTATCAGAGAGCGATGTTGAAAGCGTAGATTTCTCAAAATTCTCAAATCTGCATCTGACAGGAATCATGGCTGCAGTTTCAGAATCCACTCTGAAGGCTGTTTACAAGCTCATTGAACTTGGCCGCAAAGCCGGGCTCTACATTTCCTTTGATCCTAATCTTAGACCTCAGCTGTGGAAATCAAAGGAGATTATGGTCAGAACCTTAAATGACATCGCCTCAAAGGTGGATATGGTTCTGCCAGGTGAAGGAGAAGGAGACATTCTCTGCGGCAGCAGTGATCCTAAAAAGATTAATGAGTTCTACCTTAACAACGGAGCCTCCTGTGTAATCACCAAATGCGGTCCGAAAGGAGCCTTCTGCAGTACCCGTGACGGCGATATAAAGGTCGCAGGCTTCATCATTGATAAGGTGGTAGATACAGTCGGTGCCGGTGACGGTTTTGCAGCCGGAGTGCTTTCTGCCCATATGGAAGGGCTTCCTCTTGAGAAGGCGGTAGAGAGAGGCTGTGCCATTGGCGCAATTCAGTGTACCTTCACTGGTGATAATGAAGGCCTGCCTACCCCTGAGGAATTAGAGAAATTCATAGCATCACATAAGCGCTGTGTTTTTTAGGAGATAAAAATGAAATTCAAAGTATTAAGCGAGATTGAAGCAGTCGGTATTGTTCCTCTGGTAGTGCTTGAGGATGCTAAACAGGCAGCACCTTTAGCTCATGCCTTATGCGACGGAGGAATTCCAATTGCAGAGGTAACCTTCAGAACCGCTGCAGCTGCCGAGGCTATCAGAAATATGGTTAAAGAGTGTCCTGATATGCTGGTAGGTTCCGGTACTGTGCACAATGTCGATCAGGCCTGGGCAACTCTTGATAACGGAGGCAAGTTTGTAATTACACCAGGCTTTAATCCAAAGGTTGTGGACTGGTGTTTGAAGCATGATCTTGCAATCTGCCCTGGCACTGTAACACCATCTGATCTTGAGCAGGCTTTAGACTTCGGTCTTGAAGTAGTTAAGTTCTTCCCTGCAGGCGCCTACGGCGGCACCAAGACACTTAAGGCGCTGGCTGGTCCTTATGCCTCAATCAAGTTTGTTCCTACAGGCGGTGTAAATCTTGAGAATCTATCAGAGTACCTAAGTCTTAAGAACGTTGCTGCGGTTGGCGGAAGCTTTGTGCCTGATCCTAAGCAGGTTAAGGCTGAGGATTACAAGGGAATAACCGCATCCTGTCAGGATATTCTTGCAAAGGTTAAGTCAATTCGCGGTTAAAGTTTTTTGTTTGATTGTATGTAAAACGGAGGTCTTTGATCTCCGTTTTTTTTGTCCAAAATCACAATTAGTGACGCTTGCCTAATTTCTTCAATTTAAAAATTATAAATAAATACTAACCTGCTGAAAACAGGGCAAAATCCCCATTATGACAAATATTATAATTAACAATAATTATCATTTTTACAAAATTTAACAAGAGGTATGAGGACAAACTACAGGAGCCTTTATGAAACTGTCTTCTGCAAGTGTACTTCTTACAGCTGTTGCTTTAAGCTATTTCTTTTTAACAGGCTGTTTCGACAGTAATACCAAAATAGTTCCTAATAACTGGAACTGCAAACTTGATACAACTTCAGCTCATTCTCACAGAATTGAAAAACTGGAAAAGGAAGGAAAAATCGATAGTGCCTCGGCATTCATAGAAAAGTGTCAGAAAGAAAAGCTGGGAATTTTCAGTGATGAATACGAGAAATTATACAACAGTGAGGACTTCAAGGCTGCTGAAGAAAAGTTGCTTGCCAAATGGAAAAAAGAAGCGCATGTAGCCAATAGCGAGGAATACTGAAAGGTTCCGACCTATTGCCTTTCTTTCCAGAAAAATGGAGCTCAATGGCTCCATTCTTTAATTCTGGCAGAATACCTTTTTAAAGCGCTTTAAAGCTTCTTTTAAAGTATCCTTGGTACAGGCAAGATTGATTCTTATAAAGCTATCCTGAGGAGAGTGATACATCTCTCCGTCATTTATATAAAGTTTGCCTTCATCTATTAGTTTGTTCTTTATCTCTTCGCCACTAAGCTCAAGTGAGGAACAGTCCACCCAGGCAAGATAGGTACTCTCAAGAGGAGCAACTCTGATATCAGGATAATTCTCAGTAAAGAAGGCTTTTAAAATCTGATAGTTCTCCTGAATATAGTCGTTAAGCTCTAAAAGCCAGTCATCACACTCGGTATAGGCAGCTATGGTTGCAGCAACACCGAATAAATTGACATCACAGATTTCATTGATATTGATCTGACGGTCGATTCTGTACTGATAATCTTTATTTCTGCAGATAACATGGGCACTCTTAAGACCTGCAATATTAAAGGTCTTGCTAGGCGCTCCAAGGGTAATCAGATGATCGTTGTAGCCCTCATTAACAGTTGAGAAGGCATGAAAAATACTGCCGTTTGGTCTAATATCACAGTGAATTTCATCAGAAATAACAATCAGATTATGCGCTCTGGAAATCTCAGAGAGCCTCTTAAGCTCATCTGAATGCCACAATCTTCCGGATGGATTGTGAGGATTGCAGACTAAAAGAACTCTGGCCTTCTCTGAAGATGCCCTCTTTTCAAGATCATCAAAATCAATAGAGAACTTTCCATCCCTATATAACAGCCTGTTCTCTGAGGCTACCAGACCGGAATTTCTGATACAGCTGAAAAAACAGTTGTAGGCAGGAGACTGCAGAATGACTTCATCCCCAGGCTGTGTCAAAGCCTGAAGTACGGCAGTCAGAGCTGGAACAATACCTGGGACAGGCATAATCCAGTCGCGCTCAAGATCAACTCCGTAATGTCTTTTGTTAAAAGAGATGATGGCATTGTAATAGTCATCATTCTCGGTTGCATAACCAAACACACCATGAGCAGCACATCGGTTTACAGCCTCATAGATAGGAGGTGCAACTTTAAAATCCATATCTGCAACCCACAAAGGCAGCAGCTCAGGATCAGACAGAGAATCCCACTTGTAGGAGAAGGTACCTCGTCTGTCCACCTTCTCATCAAAGTTAAACTTAGCCATTCACGACCTCGATTACACAGTCATTAGGGGCTTTGGCATTTGCATCTCTGATAATCTCTCCCACAGACTCGACTATAATTTTTCCGCTGAGAGGATTCTTTATGCTGGTAACATGACCTTTAATCTGAGCATCAATTGAGGAATACTCAAAGGCAAGATCACAGTCCTCATCAAAGGAGCAGTTGATAAGCTTAAGATTCTTTGCGTAGCACAGAGGCTGTGTCCCCTTGATCTTACAGTTTATAAGAGTCAGGTTTTCTGAGTGCCAGCCTAAAAACTCACCTGAAATACTGCAGTTTTCAACGGTTACGTTTTTAGCTTCCCAGAAGGCATCTTTAGTCTCAAGATTACTGTTTCTGATTATGACATTGGAACAGTTCTGGAAGGAATAGTTACCGTGCAGCTCAAAATTCTCCACCTCAATATTGGAGCTGTTCATAAAAATGTAATCAGCATGAACCGCCTTGATATGAGAAGCAGTGATGTCAGTACAGTCCCATAAGGTTTCCAGAGCATCGGTAAACTCAACATTCTCAAGCTTTAAACCGCTGCAGCGTCTGAACATTTTAGGCGCAATTACCAGAGTATCCTTCATGGTTAAATCATGAGAGTACCAGATGGCAGCTCTGCCTCCGGTCTCAAACACACATTTCTCAATCAGGGCATGGTTGGCGTGCCAGAAGGGATATTTTCCGCAAAAGGATGAATCAGTACAGGTAACATTGGTGCACTCTTTGATTGCAGACTCACCGTTTAGAACCTTAATCTTAGAAAGAGAAAGATCACTAAGGTAAAAAAGAGGTCTTTCGCCTTCAAATTCTTTGTTTTCAACAATATTCATATGTATTGGATTATTTTCGCTTTTTATCGTTAAACATCAGTTAGCCGGAGTTTAACACAAAAGCAAAATGATGAAATTGAGCAAAGTAAAAAGAATTCTCAATTGCTAAAAATTTCTCTTCAGAAAGAATACTCTTTTCCAAAGGAGTGAGCATTTAACCAATCTTTAACCTCTTGAAGTATAAGTGTTAAATAATTTTTGTCCTGTAAAATAAAATTCAGTAATGGTGAAAACAAACGGGAGTATTCATGAAGAAATTTTCAGGATGTATTCTGCTTTCAGCGATAGTTATTAAAACTTTTATTCTAACCGGATGCCACGACAAAACAGCACAGATAGAACCAAATAACTGGAACTGCAGACAGGATGACTCTTCTGAACTGGCCCATAGAATAGAAAAGCTTGAGCATGAAGGTAAAATCGATGATGCTTCAGAGTTCATCGACCATTGTCAGCAGGATAAGCTTGGAATTTTCAGTGAAGATTATGAGAACCAGAGCTTCAGCAACAACTACGAAACCGATCATGAAAAACTCTTTGCCAAGTGGAAAAGAAAGGCTGCCGCACAGTCAGGTGCATACTGATCTGCTCACTTTTTCAACTTAATACCACAGGACTGTTATTCAGATTTTGCTTTTACTCTGCCTATTCATTTTCATTTTAAAGAAATACTTCAGTGAAGACTGAGGCTATAATCAGACTAATGTTATTCAAAAAGAAGAGAAAACGAGAAAAAAAATGAAGTCACATTTAAAAATTTTCCTACTCTCATTACTGCTACTATCAGGACTCTCATACGCAGAAGTTCCACCAGATATAGAAGGCATCTACAACAAGTGCAGGGATAAGGCAGATAACACCGTTGAGATCAACGAGTGCAGCTCCAAAAGACTCGAAGCCTACGATGCACAGCTCAACATAGCCTACAAAAAGTCACTGGCAAAATGCAGTGAAAGTGAGAATCCAAAGCTCTGCAGAGAAGAGCTCAAAGAAGCTGAACGCAATTTTGTTAAATACAAGGAATCCATGCTAAAGCATATGGAGAAATACTCCATGTACCGCGATGGCACTATCTTCAGCATGGTATATCTGAATTTCGCAGCTGATCTGACAAAACTTCAGTACGAAACTCTGCAGGACAACTATGTTGGAGAAGAGGCTCCTTAGAAGAGGAGCTTTCCTCTTAATACCACATGCTTAAGCTCTAAGCTCTTTTTATCCACAATAAGGACATCGGCTCTCTTGCCTGTCTCAATTGAGCCGGCCTTATCAAAGATCCTGACTGCTTTTGCTGGATTTCTGGTACAGGCAAGTACAGCTTTCTCAAGAGGAATATCCATCTCCTTTACTGCGGTTCTGAAACACTCATAAAGATTGGTTACAGAGCCGGCTATCACTCCATTCTCCAGCGTTGCAAGCTTGCCTTTAACTTCAACCTTCTGCCCCCCCAGTGCGTAAACACCGTTTTCAAGCCCTGTAGCCTCCATTGAGTCAGAGATCATCACCATATTCTCAAATACTCTAAAGGCAAGTCTTACAGCACCTTTATGAATATGGACACCGTCGCAGATGATCTCTGAGAATACATCTGAAAAATCCGCTGCCGCGCATATAGGGCCAGGAGCTCTGTGATGAATTGAATTCATGGCATTAAAACAGTGAGTAAGCTCTCTGGCACCAGCCTCAAAGCCTTTATATGCCTCATCATAATCTGCATTGGTGTGAGCTACAGAAAAATTTACTCTGTCTTTAAATCGTGAAATCAGATTCAGTGCATTATTAACTTCAGGAGCAATAGCCACAGTTTTGATAAGCCCTGAAGAATCTCTTATAAATTGCTCTAAAAGACTTTCATCGGGTTCCCTTACATACAGAGAGTTCTGAGCTCCTAGTTTTTTGGAACTGATAAAAGGGCCTTCAAGATAAACGCCCTCAAGTGAAGCCATATCCTCCTCTGAATTAAAGGAGGCTGCACACTTAAGAGCCTTTGAAATACTGTCCTCAGACATAGTCATGGAAGCAGGGGTGACAGAGGTTATTCCATGCTGTGCCTCATAACGGCAGATAGTCTTTAGTGAGGATTCCTCTCCATCCATAAAATCAGCATTCATACAGCCATGAAAGTGAATATCTATAAAGCCAGGCAGTACATAACACTCTGAGGCGTCTACCATTTGACTGTCATCTGCAGATTCGGAAAATCTTGCATTGTCTATGTAAATATCACGCTCTGAAAAGTTACCTTCTGGGGTAAAAACCGAACCATTTTTTATGATCATTTACTGCCTCGATCATCTTTATCGTCTGAGAAATTTTCTTAATGACTGCTATTTTAAGAAACAATTAGTGAAAATGTTTAGCAACGTCTCATATTTTTAACAAAATCAAATACTAATGTTATAGAAAATAATTCATAATAAAAATAGGCCTAGAGGGAAAACATATTTGAAATTATTGCATGTTCAAATCTAAGTTTCTTCTAAGAATTAAAATCTAATCTTCATTCGTACAAAGTGATTAGCCACTTTGGCTAAAACCACTTTGCATATATAGGTGAAATATGAACTTTTACGTAATTGGAATAACCCTGTTCGTCGGGGGATTCGTCGTAGGAGCTTTAGTTTGCTACATCGTCATGGCTCAGATTTATAAGCATAAGCGAGTCAAGGATGAGCTTTTAAAGTCCAAACGTGAAGCCATAAAAGCTCATAGGACACTGGACAGATTCGTGAAAACTTCTTTGGATATGTTCGGTGAACTAGATTCAGCCCACAGACAATATCTGCAGTTTCTAAGAGAAACGACCCAGATGATTGCTCCAAAGGAATCTGGTTTCCATCATTTCCTGGAAGATGATATGGCGCCAATGCCTGTTTATAGAGGTAAAGAAGAAAAAGCACCTGCAAATAAAATCGAAAGTGAAGAGAAGATTGAACCAGTAAAGAGCGCAATTCCTGCTCCGGATGTTCTTAAGAATCCTGTAATGCAGACAGAGGACGTTGCAGCTGATGAACAAAATCCTGCAGAAAATCCTGACGTCAGTATTGAGGAGCCTGAGAAAAAGATAAAGGAGGAGGAACCGCTTAAAGTATGATTATTTTTTCCGTTAGGAGTTTATTACATGCTAAAAAAGATTAGAACCGCTACCGCAATTATCGCTTTATCATCGGCAGCAGTCTTTTCAACAATCAACACCGCAAATGCCTCTGCTCCAATATTAGGAGATCTTCTAGCCAAGGGAAACACCCCTTCCCTGGCACCAATGCTAAAACAAGTACTTCCTGGTGTTGTTAATATTTCAGTAAAAGGTAAAAAAGATGTTCAGGGATTCTCTATTCCTGACGAATTCAAATTCATGTTCCCTGGAATGGGTGATGCTTTCGGCTTTGGTGACGGCAGAACTCAGCAGAGAGAATTCAGAGCCTTAGGTTCAGGTGTAATCATCAATGCAGCAGAGTCTCTGGTTGTAACCAACAACCATGTTATCGACGGTGCTGATGAAATCAAGGTTCAGCTCTCAGACAGCCGCGAATTCAACGCAAAACTTATCGGCCGTGACAGCCACACTGATCTTGCTCTGTTAAAGCTTGAGAATGCAAAGAATCTGACTCAGATTGATATGGCAGATTCAGATGAGCTTGAGGTTGGCGACTTCGCTATTGCTATCGGTAACCCATACGGACTAGGTCAGACTGTAACCTCAGGTATCGTTTCAGCTTTAGGCAGAACCGGTCTGAATATCGAGAACATTGAGAACTTCATCCAGACTGATGCTGCTATCAACTCTGGTAACTCAGGTGGTGCTCTGATTGACCTGTCAGGCAAGCTTATCGGTATCAATACCGCTATTATGGCTCCATCAGGCGGCAACATCGGTATCGGCTTTGCTATCCCTGCTAACATGGTTAAGACTGTAACTGCTCAGATCTTAAAGTACGGTGAAGTAAAGCGTGGTCTTTTAGGTGTTCAGGGTACTGAACTCAATGCAGATCTTGCAAACAGCTTCGGCTATGATCAGTCTACAGGTGCCTTTGTTAACGAGGTTATCAAGGATTCCGGCGCAGATAAGGCTGGCATCAAGTCTGGCGATATCATTACCGCAATCAACGGCAAGAAGGTTAAGTCCTTTGCTGCTTTAAGAGCTGAAATTGCAACCCAGAGAGCAGGCAATGAGATTACCGTTACCGTATTCCGTGACGGCAAGTATCAGGATATCAAGGTTAAGTTAAGCTCTGATGCTACCCAGAAGGTTTCAGCCAAGGATTCTCAGGAAATCTCCCCTGCCTTTGCAGGAGCTTCCTTTGCAAACTCTGAGAAGGGTGGCGTCGAGGTTACAGATGTAGTCAAGGGCTCGGTTGCAAGCATGTTTGGTCTGCGCAAGGGAGACATCATCATCGGTGTTAACAGAACAGATGTAAATACCCTTCACGATCTGAAGACAACTCTTGAAAAGGAAAAGGGAAAGATCTCCGCTATAAAGATCAATCGTAACGGAACTATCCTGTACATTACCTTAAGATAATATCTTAACCAAATCATTATTAAGGCTGGCAGATGCCAGCCTTTTTTATCAAATCAATAGAATCCCAAAAGACAGACTGTCACTTAATCTCCTTCCAGCATTTCTCAGTAGCAGCCCCCTTCAAGATAAACCACCTGACCGATAATAGGAGTTACAATCCTGCCTTCATATCTGGCTTTGTATTTATCCAGTTACTCAAATTGAAAAAATATTAAACCGTAAAAAATAAAATGAGGAAATATCAGCCATTTTATTAATCGTAGCAATTAATTAAATTGACAAGATCTAATCTGATTGTACAAGCATAAATGTTATAATTACTGTAGTGATTCAGCAGATAGGCCGAGAAATGAAACTAATTGCACAGTCAGAAAATATTGAGAACATTGTTGAAAAGGATTCAATATACGTTGATAAGACAGAATATATTTACAATCTGACTAAAGATTTTGACCGAGTATTTTTCTCTCGACCTCGTCGTTTTGGTAAATCACTTACCTTAAACACCATCGGCACTCTTTTTGAAAAAGGGGTTGATCCTTATTTCAAGGGAACATGGATTTATGATAAATGGGATCAGGATAAATATCCTGTTCTTCATTTAAGTTTCCTAAAATTCTCAGTAAATGATTTAACGGATTTTAAAAGAGAATTCTGTAACGAAATTCTAAAATTCGCCA
>NZ_CACVSS010000071.1:0-10342 GCF_902756765.1 uncultured Succinivibrio sp.
GAAGTGTGGATATAAGAATCCTCTGGTAAAGAATCTCTCGGTTAGGGTATGGGAATGCCCATGCTGCCACGCAAGGCACGACAGAGATTTAAATGCCAGCGTGAATATCCTGAATAAAGGCTTGTCAGTAGCCTGAAATACTGACAATACCGTAGGGCATACGGAATTTTAAGCCTGTGCTGAAAAGCGGGAGGAGCAATTCTCCAAGAGATCGTGTAAGACGTAGTTCTCTATGCTGTGGTCTATGAAACAGGAATCCCATCGACTTCAGTCGTGGGAGAGTCAAAAAATCTCTTTAAGTCATATAAGTTGAAGGATATAACTTACTTCAATCCAAACTAATCTTTATGAGTTTTTCCAATGCCTGCTCTTCTGTCTAATCTGGATTTGCCTGAAGATTTGGTTTTGCAGGAATGTTTGGATCGATGTAGGTATTTGAGGTTCCGACATTCAGACTTTCGGACGCAACTTCATTGGCTTCTTCTAAAGCTTCAGTCTGCTCCTCACTTAATACCTCGATCTGCTGCTTATCAATCTTGTTTTCTGGAACTCTAGCCTCAGGAATGTAATATTCATATTCAGCCTGCTCAACTCTCTTTCTGATCATCTTGGCTGTATCTGTAGTCTTTTTGGCAATTGGTTCGTATTTTGCAATTCTAGCTTTTTCCTTGAGGATCTTCGCATTGTCTGTGATGAACTTAAGTGGTGATGTAAGTTTCTTTGGTTTATTTGACATTTCCTTTGGAAGAGCTGATTTGCCTATAGACTCAGGCTTACCTAAGAACTTAGGCTGACTCTTTAATAGATAAACATCAAAAGCACACTTGATTCTGGCGAAAAACTCTCTTATGGCAACTTTTGAGAAAAATCCGTAATTAGGGCTTAATGCATTGAATCCAACTGCATTCAGATCGTATTTGTCAGCAATAAACAAAGCTCGTTCGTTCTGAAAATCCTGAGAGATAATGGTTACATTCTTAAGCAGGAACACTTTTCTGGCTCTTATAACAGAATCCAGAGTTGAAATGCCTGCAAAGTCAGCCACTATTCTATCGGATGGAACACCAGCCTTAATCAGTGCTCTGATCATCTGTCTTGGCTCATTGTATGAGTGATGCAGGTTATCTCCTGATGCCAGAATGTAATCAATCTTGCCTGACTTGAACAGCTGTGCAGCTGCAATGATTCTATAAGTAAAGTAATCGTTAGGCTGTCCGTTTGAATTCAGTGAAGATGTTCCAAGAAGCAGTCCAACTTTATTATGAGGAATCTTGTCTATGCTTTCATAGGTTTTAAAAGCGTAGCTTGAAATCCTGAAACAGCCTAAAACAAGGAAGAGAATTCCAATGACTAAAGCCAATAGACCAATGTAGCCTACTGCCTTTAAAAAGCTCGACATATCAGAGGAAAACCTCATCTCAGACTGATCTTGATATGACATATTCTTCCTAGATTACATGTTTAACACAAGGCAACGCACTGATTTTTTCATATAAAAGTTTCAGGTTTTCTGCCTTATTTACTTTTACAGGGATTGTGTAGGAAACATAGTTTCCTTTTGAACTTTTGCGAGGTTCATCTGTAATTTTCTGCATAATTCCAGCCTCTACCTCATTTATGGCTTTTTCAACCTCACCAAGTGAATTCACGATTGATGCATCAACAATCACTCTGAATCCAACTACACATGGAAATTCCATGAGTTTTTCTAATTTGTTATATGAATCTGTCATAAACATTGAAGTTCTATCCATTTTTCATGGATAGAACCAATCTCCTTTAAAGATATCTCTATTCAGCCTCTTCAACAACTTCTTCGTCAGAGGAGAAGAACAGACAGATCTTATCCCAGATTCTTCCGAAGAATCCGCATTCCTCAATGGTGTCTACAGATACCAGAGGTACAGTTGAAATAATGTTGTTATCGATCTTAACCTCAATCACACCAAGCTCATCACCCTTGTTGATAGGAGCAGTGAAGACACTCTTCTTTAATCTGTATCCAAGTTTGATATCACCCTGACGGCCGCGAGGAATCATCAGATTCAGATCATTCTGTATTGCTAGTCGAACCTGATTAGTCTGACCCATGCGAACATTTCTAGTCAGAAGTACCTTGTTGGCAGAAACAGGAGTATATCTCTGGAAGTAACGGAAACCGTATGTTAATAGGGCTTTATTATAGTCTGCACGTAATTTTTCTGATTTTGCACCGATAACTGAGGCAACAAGTCTCATACCGTCATTTGTGGCGGAGGTAACAAGATTATATCCAACCTGTGAAAGGTGACCTGTCTTGATGCCGTCAACATTGATTGACTTATCCCATAAAAGACGGTTTCTGTTCATCTGCTTGATGCCGTTGAATGTGAAATCCTTCTGGCTGTACAGAGGGTATTCATCAGGAAGATCTCTGATGGTTGCACGGCCTAACAGAGCCATATCATAAGCAGAGGAATAGTTCAGCTCGTCATACAGACCATGAACATTTGAGAAATGGGTATCTTTAAGTCCTAGCTGAGCTGCGTAGTTGTTCATTACAGAAACGAAACCTTCCTGTGTTCCAGCCAGATGAATAGCCATAGCAACACAGGCGTCATTACCAGACTGAATAATGATGCCCTTAACCAAATCTCCTACTTTAATGGTTTTACCAACTTCGATGAACATCTTAGATGAATCGGTATATTTCTTTGCCCATGCATCCTCTGTGATGGTAACATCATCTTCCATGTGAAGTCTGCCAGCCTTAAGTTCCATGCCGATAACATAGGCAGTCATCATCTTTGTAAGTGAAGCAGGCCAAATCTTTTCGTGTGCGTTGTGCTCACAGATAATTCTTCCTGAACTGTAATCCATTAGAACCCATGACTGGGCGTCAAATACTGGAGGCTCTGGAATTACTATCGGTGCAGGAGCAACTCCATTTGCAGGAACAGCTGTTGGATTTGATGCATCTGCATTGGCCTTCATCTGAGCAAATGGATCTGGAATATTATCCTCTGCGGATGCACTTAAACCTGAAACAAGAGCAGTAACTAATAATGCGGTTTTAATTACCTTATTTAATGACATTTTATTTTCCTAGTTTTTCTTTTTAAAAACTCTTTACAAAACAATCAGTATAACCCTTCTGCTTTAATGATGCGGCAACTTTTCTTGCAGAGCCTTCATTTAATGGTCCAACCAGTACCTTGTTAATGTTGCCTTCCTTTCTGATTACGATTGGGTATGAGATCTTGGTCTGAACATTATTCTTAATCTCATTTGCCATCAGATCTGAATTACATGCAACCAGCTGGACATACCAGCCAGGAACTGTATTGGATACAGTATTTGCTCTATTAGATGTTATTCCCTGATTATTAGTATTTATGTAGCCTGTATTAGAACTTCCGGCAGATCTTGAGGTTGCAGCTCCAATATGCTGATATGATGAGGTTTTCTTGTTCACAACCTGTGCATACTGCTGCTGTTTTACACCGGCAGGCTTACCAACTGCATTGGTGTAGGTTCCGTTTGAGCTTACATTGATAAGTTCAATTCTAACCTTTGAGGTTCCTGTTCCTACCATATCAATGGCGCGAGCTGATCCTTCTGATAAATCCAGAATTCTGTCACCTACAAAAGGACCTCTATCATTTACTCTTACAATAACCTTTTTACCGTTGCGAAGGTTTGTAACCTTTAGATAGGATGGTAATGGCAGATTTTTATGGGCAGCTGTAAAGCCCTTCTGATCGTAGATTTCTCCGTTGGAGGTCTTCTGTCCATGGAACCCAGGACCGTACCAGGAGGCGATACCCTCTTCGATATATGAAGTGGTACCGTTCCAGATCATATAGTTTTTACCTAAAACTCTATAATCCTTGTTGCAACCGCCTGTTCTCTGATATTCATATTTAGGAACCGCACCGCCTACACCATTGATATTGACTGTCTCTGTCTGAGGTTTTGGCTTTGTCTTGTTTGGACCTGTTCCGTATCTGTATGATCCTGAGAATGATGGAGCACCACCCGATGAAGAAGATGAACATCCCTGAAGAACAAGTGCCGCTGAAACTGTAATAATGGTAGCTATAAATTTTATGTTTTTCATTAAAAAGAATCTCTCCATTCTCATCGGCAAAAAACAGATTTCAAGCATAACATTTTAATGTTTACGAGTTACACTTAAAAGCATTTTTATTACTTTATATTTATTTTGTTTTCAGCGTTCAAGCCTGTGACTTTCAGATTATGGCTTTTTGCTTCTGTGTACTACTTTCTGCCCCTGTTGCTGTTTTACCTTATTTACTCCCATTGCAATGAACTCTGACAATTCATATACAGCACGAGCATACAGCGGAGAGGTGTTGTATCTCATAATTGAGTGGAAATTCTCAAGTCCTACAGCATACCCCTTCTGACCGTTCTCAAGATCATATGCAAACAGTCTTATTTTCTGATTTGGACTTAGATTTACCTTGGTTGTTGCCCCTGACTTATATAGTTCTTCGACGGTCAGATTCCACTGTTTGTCCATAAGAACCTTAGGATCTGCATTGTGGATATGGCAAGGATAGTAGATTCCTCTGCCGGTCTGCCAGCCGTGCCCTTTGAAATAGTTTGCGACTGAGCCGATAGCGTCCACTTTGTTTGAGAAAAGATTTACATAGCCATCACCATCGTAGTCTACGGCATAGTCAAGATAGGCAGAAGGCATAAACTGTCCCATACCCATAGCTCCTGCATAAGAGCCTTTGATATCGTTGTAATTCCAGTCTTCTCTTGAAGCCAATGCTACGAATCTAGCAAATTCCTTTGAGAAGTAAGCTTCTCTTTTTGGATAGTTAAAGCCAAGAGTATAAAGTGCATCAAGAACTCTCCAGCTGCCCATATTTTTACCAAAGAAAGTCTCTACTCCAATAATTGCACAGATAATCTCATAAGGAACACCGAATTCCTTCTGAGCTTTTAGAAGTGTTTTTTCATTCTCGAAATAGAACTTTACAGCAGCCTCGATTCTTGAGGTGGTAATAAAGATCTTGCGATACTGCCACCAAGGTTTCCCCTCTGATGGTCTGGTTATTGCGTCAATAATCTTCTGTTGATAAACAGCCTGGGAGATTGCATCTTTAAGTGTCTGAACATCAATTCCAGCGTACTGTGCAAGTTCATTATAATTAGGAGCTGCCGCTACGTATGAATTGGCAAAAAAGGATAATCCCAATGCGATGGCCAGTTTACTAATTGTTTTTTTCATTCTTTTCTATATGTCCGCACCAAGGGTGCAGCCTCCTTACTTATTATCCTTCATAAAGAAACTTACTTTTTTATGAGTGTGAATAGACATCATGATTCCAAAGCAGATCATGAGGGTAATCATTGCTGTACCGCCGTAACTGATCAGCGGCAGTGGTACACCTACTACAGGGAGAATACCTGACACCATGCCGATATTTACAAATATGTAGAACATGAAGGTAAAAGTGAAACTTCCACACAGAATTCTTTCAAAGTTATGACGGGCATTTAAGGTGATGACGACACATCTTCCGATTATAAAACAGTATAGTGATATCAGAATGAGGAAGCCTACAAGTCCAGTTTCCTCTGAAAGCACAGCAAAAATAAAATCAGTATGAGGTTCTGGCAAAAAGTCCAGCTGAGACTGACTACCCTGTAGCCAGCCTTTTCCATAAAGACCGCCTGAGCCGATGGCGATTTTAGATTGAATGATGTGATAGCCGGCACCTAATGGATCAGATGAAGGGTCAAGCAGAGTAAATACACGTTGTTTCTGATAGTCGTGAAGCACAAAATTCCAGATTACAGGAAGTGCGGCTGCTCCGGCAATTGCTCCTGCAATCAGCCACCACCATGACAGACCTGCAATAAAGATACAGATAAAGCCTGCAACTGAAACTAGTGCTGCAGTTCCTAAGTCAGGCTGCATTAGAATCAGAACTGTAGGTATACCTACGATAATGAATGAACAGATGGTGTGCAGTAGTTTTGGAGGAAGTGCTGTTTTGGCAAGGAAGGCTGCTACAGAAAGAGGCATTACCACCTTGAAAAACTCTGATGGCTGAATTCTTACAATACCAAGATTAAGCCATCTCTGAGCTCCTTTGGAAATATCTCCGAAAAGCTCTACTAAAACCAGTAGAATAACGCCAATGATGTACAGATAGGTTGAGGCTTTTGCAAAGTATTTAGGTGGAATCTGAGCAACTGCAATCATCAGCACGAAAGCCGCGCCTGTTCTTGTAATCTGTCGAATCAGCATATCTGCTTCCTGACCAGATGCGGAATAAAGAACAAACAGACTGAAACAGAGAGCTAAGAATAGACCAAACATTAAAGGAAGATCAATGTGGTGTCGGGTGAAGAAATTCTTACCTATGCTGTTGCTGTTAACCTGACTTAGTGTATTTCTATCTTCTGACATATTATTTTTCTGATATTAAACTGTTTTGTCTGTTTTACTGTAATACGACAGTGCCACCCATTCCGAATTTTACTACCTGAGGATTTGGATCTCCCATGTAGCCGTTAGGATAAAGATCTAAAAGATACTTGTCGATCATGGCTCTGGCAACAGGGGCTGCTTTTGTCGAACCGCCTCCCTCATTCTCAAGAATAACCGCTACAAGAATTCTAGGCTGTTTAAATGGGGCATAGGCAACAAATAGAGCATTGTCTCGATGTTCAACCTTGAGCTTGGCGGCATTGTATTTTTCACCCTGCTTGATGGATACAACCTGAGCTGTACCTGATTTTCCTGCTGCCTTGTATTTTGCCCCGAAGAATGCTCTTCTGCCGGTACCTTCCGGTCCGTTAACCACCAGATACATACCGGTTCTACAGTCCTCAAAGTACTGAGGATCTGTAACCTTCAGTGTATCTTCAGGTTCTTCCTGAGTATATGCGGTGATTTCATTGGTAGTTGGATCAACCATTTCCTTAAGTAGATGAGGCGTTCTTGTAACACCTCGGTTTGCAAGGGTTGCATGAGCCTTTGCAAGCTGCATCAGTGTTGAGGTCCAATAGCCCTGACCGATACCGATAGGTACGGTATCACCAAGATGCCACTGCTGATTGAAACGAGATTTTTTCCAGTCGCGAGATGGATTTATTCCTAAAGACTCCTCAGAAATATCAATTCCGGTTTTCTTTCCGAATCCGTATCTGTCAAGGTAGTCGTGAATTCTGTTGATTCCTGCTCTGTAGGCAAGATCGTAGAAATAAGTATCTGCAGAGATTTCAATTGCTCTGTATAAGTCCATCCATCCATGACCCCAGGCTCTCCAGTCACGGAACTGATGTGTTGAACCAGGCAGTTTGAAATAAGGAGCTCCAAAGAAGTTTCCTTTTGTTGTGATTAGTTTTTCATTCAGTCCCATTACACAGAGCAGAGGCTTAACTGTTGAGGCTGGTGCATAACCACCCTGGGTGGCTCGGTTGATCAGTGGATGACCAGGATTGTCTAGAAGACGTTTGTATTCGCCAGAACGGATGCCACGTACAAATGGATTAGGATCGTAGCTAGGATTTGAATACATAGCTAGGATTTCTCCGTTTGAAGGATCAATGGCGACCACAGCTCCTTTCATCTGACCGAATATTTCCTGGGCGTAATACTGCAGTCTGATATCAATGGTGAGCTTGAGATCTTTTCCTGGAACAGGAGGCTCATAATTCAGTGTCCTGATAACCTGTCCATGGGAGTTGACTTCAACCTTGGTTGAACCGGTTTCACCATGCAGGGAATCCTCATAGAATTTTTCAATACCTAGTTTTCCGATTTCAGTAGAGCCTTCATAGTTCTCAAGTTTTCCTGAGCTGGCCAGTTTTTTTACGTCATTCTGGTTGATTCTAGATACGTAACCTGTGGTATGAGTGGTAATATCTGCAAATGGATAATATCTCTTCAGGTTTGCTACAATCTGCGCATTAGGATATTTATATGAATTTACTGCAAAAGTTGCTATCTGCTCCTCTGAGAGAAAGTTAGAAAGCTCAACTCCTGAGAATCTCTTTCTGGTTTTGGATTCATAGAGCAATCTTGAAATATCTTTTTCAGAAAGGTTTAGTTCAAGCAGCTTATCTAATTCAACAATGGTGTCTTTAGTCTTGATCTGCTTGTTTGGGAATAGCACCAGATGATAAACAGGTGCATTATCTGCCAGAACAACGTGATTGCGATCGTAGATGATTCCTCGAGGAGGTACAACCGGCATTACCTTGATGCTGTTTTCATTGGAACGGGTTTTATAGTCCTGATAGGAGATAATCTGCAGATAATAAAGATTACAGAAAAGGATAACTACCATCAGTATGGATATACCAATGCATATGAAAACTCTGGAACGGAATACTCTTAGTTCAAGTTCCTCGTTGCGATTCTGCTTACCCAGTCCGCCCTCTGAGGAATAACGTCTTTTCTTGATTTTTCCGAAAAGAGGACGCTCGTGTCGACTTTTTCTGCTAAAAATTGACAATTTTTTCTCTAAAATTCTTCTTATATTTTCCGCACTTACTTAATATTTTAGCGATAAATAATTATAGTATTCGTATATTTTATTTTTTTTAACGAATTTTGCGGAGTTTTTCAAATAATCTTGATTTTAAGCTCGATGATAAGGTAGATTTGCGTAAATACTCCATCCTCGATAGATGGTTTCAGCAAGGAATACTCTTACCAGTGGATGAGGCAATGTCAGTTTTGATAAGGACCACAGCTCATTAGCCTTGTTTCTTACTTCATCTGTGAGTCCGTTTGGTCCGCCGATAATCAGAACCACGTCCATTCCAAGATTTTGCCAGACGCCAACCTTATCTCCAAGTTCCAGAGAGGTAAACTGTTTTCCTCTTTCATCCAGAGCGATTATGTAGGCTTTCTTTGGTAAAGCCTCAAGGATCATCTTTGCTTCCTGCTCCTTTGCCTTTTCATCGGAGTTTTTTCCGTTACGTTTCACAGGAGCAATTTCCTCTAATACCAGTTTCATCTCAGGAGGAAATCTTTTCTGATAATCTGTAAAAGCTTCAGTTACCCATGCAGGCATTTTGTTGCCAACAGCAATGATAATCAGTTTCATTCCTTAAAATCCTGAGGCCATGCAGCGGTATAGGTCATCAAGTTCATACCTTTCTCTAGCTTCATTCTGAAGAATGTGTACCATTACTGAGCCAGTGTCCACGATAACCCATTCACCAAGCTGTTCCCCTGAAATCTTGATGTGCTTTAACCCTTCCTTGTATAGATTGTCTACTAGTCTTTGGGCAATTGCACTTACATGTCGGTTTGAAGTACCGGTACAGATCACCATATTGTCTGCAATAGATGAATGTTCCTTAACGTCAATGCTTACCAGATCTCTTGCCTTTGAATCCTCAAGAGTCTTTATACATTTCTGAATTAAAATATCGTTTTCCAAATTAAGATTCTCTCTTTCTGTATAGTGAATTCTTTACAATATACTCAATAATCCCTCTATCAAGATAAGTCAGTGAGTAGGAGAATTTATCGGCATATTCTGCTAAATCCATATGCTGTTCAGCTGTTTTATAGTATTCTTCAAATTCCTGCCTTATTTTACTAGAACTTACATCATTAAAGCATTCTTTTAGTAAAAAGCAGTTACCTTTTTCTTCATTAAGCTTTTCTGAAAAAGCTGAATCCGACTCATAAACTGCATGAGTTTTCAGATAATCCTTTACCTCAGGATTTGAATCATCAACACTGTAGCCCTTTCTTCCAATTACCACGATATTACATTTATCTGTTATATCAAGTCCGTTACGCCATTTATCGAGATAAATAAGTGAATCCATGCCCATGCAGAAGAATACTGTGGCCTGAGGATACTCGGACTTGATTTTATCAATCAGATCAATGGTGTAATGTGGTACATTAGGATCTTTTTCAAGATCACTTATCTGAAGTGCGCTGTGTTTTTCTGTCAGTATCTGAAGCATCCTGCGGCGGTGTGAAAATTCAACATGACAGGTATCCTTGTGAGGAGGCAAGGCATTAGGCACAATGAGAAATAAATCAAGATCAAGTCTGTTCCTGATATATTCTGCAATTCTTATGTGATCATTGTGTGGAGGATTGAAGCTGCCTCCAAGAACTCCGATTTTCTTTATAGTCTTTTCCATTAGAGTTTTTTCAATTCTCGTACTGCAGATGTATAAACAGAGACAGCCATGTTCTGAAGTGACTGATATGCCTTTTTATCGTCAAATTCCTGAAGATATTTTGCTGCCTGGGCAAGTTCCGTTACAAGATAATCATAGAAATCCTCTGGCATGGTTTGGGCTGCGCGGAGAATTACATCAGAAGTGGATGGCAGTA
>NZ_CACVSS010000072.1:0-10117 GCF_902756765.1 uncultured Succinivibrio sp.
TATCTGTCCTTTCGCTAAGGGCGGTAAAGTAGGTCTGTTCGGTGGTGCTGGTGTGGGTAAGACAGTTAACATGATGGAGCTTATCAATAACATTGCTAAGGCTCACTCAGGTCTATCTGTATTTACCGGTGTGGGTGAGCGTACTCGTGAGGGTAACGACTTCTACCACGAAATGCAGGAATCTAAGGTTATCGATAAGGTATCCATGATTTATGGACAGATGAATGAGCCTCCAGGGAACCGTTTGCGTGTGGCTCTGACCGGTCTGACCGTTGCAGAGAAGTTCCGTGACGAAGGTCTGGATGTGCTTCTGTTCATCGATAACATTTACCGTTATACACTGGCTGGTACAGAGGTATCTGCTCTGTTAGGTCGTATGCCTTCAGCTGTGGGTTATCAGCCTACTCTTGCTGAGGAAATGGGTGTATTACAGGAACGTATTGCTTCAACTAAGAAAGGTTCAATTACCTCAGTACAGGCTGTTTACGTGCCTGCTGACGACTTGACCGATCCAAGCCCTGCAACAACCTTTGCTCACTTGGACGCAACCATCGTGCTGTCACGTCAGATTGCTTCCCTGGGTATTTACCCTGCAGTTGATCCTCTGGCTTCAACTTCACGTCAGCTGGATCCATTTGTTGTTGGTAAGGACCATTATGAGGTTGCTCGTGGTGTTCAGTCAGTTCTACAGAGATATAAGGAACTTAAGGACATTATCGCAATTCTAGGTATGGATGAGCTTTCTGAAGAAGATAAGCTGGTTGTAGCTAGAGCTCGTAAGGTTGAACGTTTCTTGTCTCAGCCATTCAGCGTTGCTGAAGTATTTACAGGTTCTCCAGGTAAATATGTTCCATTGAAGGAAACTATCCGTGGATTCAAGGGAATTATCGATGGTGAATATGATAATTTACCTGAGCAGGCTTTCTATATGGTTGGTACTATTGACGAAGCTATAGAAAAAGCTAAGAACTTATAATAGAGGGGTGGAAAATGGAGTCAATATCATTCCATCTGAACGTGATTAGTGGCGTTAGTTCATTGTATTCAGGACTTGTACAGTCAATACGTGTTACAGGTTCAGAAGGTGAGCTTGGCGTTAGATACGGTCATACTCCTTTATTAACAACCATCAAGACAGGTATGGTCTCCATCGTTGACAGCAACGGTAAAGAGGATCAGATATATCTGGCTGGTGGTATTCTGGAAGTTCAGCCTGATAATGTAACCATCCTGGCAGATACAGCTCTGCGTGCTGATGATATCGATGAATCTAAGGCACAGGAAGCTATCAAAGCTGCTAAGGATGAGCTTAACCGTCATGGTTCAGGTGATGCTGACTATGCTCATGCATTATCTAAGCTTGCAGATGCTATGGCTCGAATCAAGGTTGTTGAGATTGCAAAGGGTCGTCGCAGATAATTTCAATCTTACTGTACCTTTTTTGAAAACCCTCCAGTGTGAGGGTTTTCTGTTACTTGGCAACCTGTTTAAAAATCAGCTTTTTCAGTATCATTGCACCTTTCTTGAATTCATCTTCTGTAATATAGGCATAAGACAGTCTGATTGAATTGTTTGCCTTAAAATCATATATATCGCCAGGATTTAAAAGTATTCCCGCTTTGATAGCTTCATTGAACAGCAGATCTGTTTTTACAGGTTGTCTGAAAGTAAGCCATATATAAAAGCCTCCCTTAGGCCGTGTCCATTCTGCAATAGATTGAAAATGTTCTTCAAGAATTCTCATTGCATTATCAAGACGCTGTTTTAGTATATTCTTTAGCTTACAAAGATAACTCTCATACATTCCTGTCTTAAGAAACTCCAGAAAGATGTATTGAGATACAGAGCTGGCTCCATAGTCCATCTGCATTTTTGCATCACCTAATCTTTTGACTACAGCCTCTGGTGCCACCAGCCATCCGATTCTAAGGCCTGGAGATAAGGTTTTAGAGGCGGTACCAAGATAGATTACCATGCCATTGTGATCCAGCGTTCTGATAGGGGAATAGTCTTTAGTAAAGCTTAATTCCTGATATGCTCCATCCTCAATTACGGGAATTCTATGGGTTATACAGAATTCCAGAAACTCCTGTCTTCTCTTTTCACTCATACAGATTCCTGTTGGATTATGATTGGTTGGAATTGTATAGACAACAGAGGTGTTTTCAGCTCCTGCCTGTCTTATATGAGGAAGAATCTTCCAGTATTCCATTCCGTCAGAGTCCATTGATATACCTGTAAGCTCAAGTCCTGCTGATTCGAAGACCTGCAGTGATTTAAGATATGAAGGCGCTTCTACAAAAACCTTAGAACCGCTTTTTAAAAGACATACCGAGATCAGCTGTAGAGCCTGTAGTGAGCCTGAGGTAATTAGAATACATTCCTGAGTGGTGCAGATTCCTATCTTATTAAGATGCTTTGCAATTTCACAGCGAAGTTCATAAAGACCTAATGGTTCTAAATACCCTAGAGATGTGACCTTATTACCGACGTTATTAAGAGCTTTCTGCCACAGTTCCACAGGAAAAAGTCTGTGGTCGATCTCACCTGTACCCAGTCTCAACAGATCTTTATCAAACTCAAGCTGGTTTATAACCTGAAGCGTTGAGAGGTTTTCTTTAAAATTTCCGGAGAGTACATGCTTTGACCAGTTCTGATTACTCTTTAACAGTACTGACCAGGTGTTGCTGGCTATTTCTGTACCTGCTCCATAGCTTCCTTTAAGAATTCCGTAGGATGACAGTTCTGCAATAGCGGTGCTGACTGTAGAACGGTTGACCTCAAAGAGTTCTGAGAGCTTTCTCTGGGAGGGCAGTCTCATACCAACTGCAAAAGCGCCTGAACTTACTGAGGATAGAAAAAAATCAATGATTTGCTGATATGCAGGAATTCCTGAGTTTTTATCAGGCTTCCAGCTTATTTCGAGGCAGTTTTTCATTTTTTAAACTTGGTTGGTATAAAAGTAATAATTTGGTTGGTTACAAAAAAATAATCAAAAATATAATAACTCTGAAATTAAAGTTAAATAAAGGAATTAAAGCCTTTTTAGATTGTTTTTTGTGTTTTTAGTATAGTTAATTTGGTTGGTATAATTCAATGTACACTTATTATCTGCAGGGACTTACTATGGGACTGGCATACCTTGCTCCAATTGGTATGCAGAATCTGTTCGTGATTAATTCCGCATTGAATGATTCCCGTCGCCGAGCTTTTTTTACTGCTATTATTGTGGCTTTCTTTGATATTACCTTATCAGCCTCCTGTTTCTATGGTATTGGCAGTTTAATGGAGAAATATAATTTTATTAAACTGGGAATTCTTCTTTTAGGAAGTATCGTACTTATCAAAATAGGTCTTGGACTGGTTAAGAGTAAGGCTGGTGAGATAAAAAAGGACTCAGAAAAAATGCCTATAAGAAGAACTATCTCCTCAGCATGTTTTGTAACCTGGTGTAATCCTCAGGCAATTATTGATGGCACTATGATGCTGGGGGCTTTTCATGTAACTCTGCTTTCCAATCAGGCTCTGCCATTTATGTCTGGCATTATCTCCGCATCTTTTCTATGGTTTTTAGGTCTGATTTTCCTTATCTCTCTGTTCAGCGGCAGAATTAATGCAGGTGTTCTGACTGTTATCAACAGGATCTGCGGTGTGGTTATTATTGCCTACGGACTGAGTCTTCTTAAAAACTTCTTTGGCCTTTTATAGGTTTTTCGTGGTATGGGAGTTTCGTTTTCCGAGAAAAGTCTGTACCTGATGAATAATAGACTGTTCAAATTTTGAATTTTTCAAAAACAGATAATATACTTGTTTTTCTACTGGTTATCTATGCTTCTTAAAACCTAAATACTCAAAGCTTGAGGTAGAACACACAGAAATACTGTTAATTTTTAATGTACTCATGTTTTATCTGCAAAAGTGGTGACTGAAAATGTTTCTGCACTTAAAATGGGCATACTTCGTTTCTGAAGAATATTCAGGCGAGGTATATTCAAATCATGAAAAACCAGAACCAAAGGTTTTTCTATAAAACATAAGGAACTAATATGGAAATAACTAATAATACTGCTGCAACTTCTCAGGTTGTTACCAGCAACTCAAGAGAAAGATGGCACAAGTTCGACATCATGTGGATGCTGAACCTATTTGGAACCGCTGTTGGTGCCGGAATTTTATTCCTGCCTATCACTGCCGGTATGTCCGGATTATGGCCTCTGGTAATCATTACCCTGATTGTTGGCCCAATGACATACTTTGCTCACAGAGGTCTTGCAAGACTTGTTCTGGCATCATCTCTAAAGGACGGTGATATTACCAACGTTACCGAGGAATTCTTCGGTAAATCAGCAGGTTTAATCATTACTGCTCTGTATTTCTTTGCTATCTACCCAATTCTTCTGATTTACGGCGTAAGTATTACCAATACTGTAGACAGCTTTATCGTAAATCAGCTGCACATGAGTGCTCCTCCAAGAGTAATTCTTGCCGGTATCTGTGTTTTCTCTTACATTGCAATTATCATCTGCGGTGAGAAGCTGGTTCTTCTGTTCAATGAGAAACTGGTTTATCCTTTATGCTGCATTCTGTTTGCAATGTCTTTATATCTGATCCCAAAGTGGGATTTATCTCAGTTCAGCTATGTCCCTGATTTTGGCAGCTTTGCATCTACTCTGTGGATTACCATTCCTGTTTTAGTATTTGCATTCAACCACTCTCCTGCAATCTCAACTTTTGCGGTATCTCAGAAAGAGCGTTATGGTGATCAGGCTGAAAAGTATGCAAGCCGTACTCTTAAATACACCAGCGGAATACTGGTTCTGTTTGTTATGCTGTTTGTATTCTCCTGTGTATTATCACTGTCTCCACAGGATCTGAGCATGGCCAGAGCCCAGAACATCAGCATTCTGTCATATCTTGCCAACAAGTTTGATGCTCCTGTTATTGCTTACTTTGGACCATTTGTAGCCTTCCTGGCTATCTCAACCTCATTCTTCGGTCACTACATGGGCGCAAGAGAAGGTTTAAACGGCATCATTGTTAAGCTGACTCCAGGTGCCAAGATGGTAAGTAAACGCAGAAACCGCGTTATCACTCTTTTCTTCCTTCTAACCTTATGGTTTGTGGCAACCGTTAATCCAAGTATCCTAAGTCTGATTGAGTCACTTGGCGGTCCTATCATTGCCATCATTCTGTTCTTAATGCCAATGTATGCAATTGCCAAGATTCCCGCAATGAAGAAGTATCAGGGTAGTTTCTCTAATGTCTTCATTACCGTAATGGGTATCGTAACTATTGCTTCACTGCTGTTAAGCTTTATCTAACAACGTATAACTCTGAGGCCTGGGTAGTACTTATCTGGGCCTATTTATTGATATATAAGAACAAAAATTATGTCAGAATATAAATACAAAATACAAAACAGACCTCCTGTAGAAACTGCTATCTTTGATTTTTTCAAGGTTGGTCCAGGTCCATCAAGTTCTCATACAATCGGACCAATGAAGGCTGGTAACGATTTTTACAATAAGATTTCAGCTCTGAGTGATGAAGTGATTTCAAAAGCCGCTGCAATTGAGGTAACCTTACTGGGATCACTGTCTGCGACCGGTGTTGGTCACGGCACTGATTCCGCTGTTCTTGCCGGTATAATCGGTAATATTCCTGAGAAATGTCCAGGCTCCGTGCTTCAGGATATTAAGAAGACTCCTGAAAAGAAATACGAAATTAAGCTTAAAAATAAATCAATTACTGTAAGTCTGGACTGTATCAAGTTCGGTCCTGTAAAGCATGACTCTCCATACAACAACACCATGCTGATTGCTCTGCTTGATGCAAATAGAAATAACCTGTTTGAGGTTGAATACTATTCTGTGGGCGGTGGCTTTATTCAGTGGAAAGGCTGGAAGGAAGAGGAAAGAGGTAAACCTGTCCATCCATACGGAACGATGCGTGAGCTGCATCAGAGACTTCAGGAAACAGGCCTTACTATACATGAGCTTATCCTTGAGAATGAGATGTCTATAACCGGTATGTCCCGTCCAAAGATCTGCGAAAAACTCGATGAGCTTATGGATGTTATGTACGACTCTGTAAAAAGAGGTCTTAATAACGTAGGTAAGCTTCCAGGTCACCTTGGAGTATGGAGAAAGGCTCAGGCTATCTTAGAGCAGTACAAGACCAATAACTTTGAGGCAGACAGACTGATGGGCAAGATTAACTCCTATGCCTTTGCTGTTTCCGAAGAGAACGCCTCCGGTGGTGTGATTGTCACCGCTCCTACCTGTGGTGCGGCAGGCGTAATTCCAGCTCTGCTGTACGCTATGAGAAATGATATGAGCTTAGGAGACCGAGCTCTGCGCGAGGGGCTGCTTGCCTCTGCTGCAGTTGGTATGCTGTGTAAGCACAATGCAGGTATTGCCGGAGCTGAAGTTGGCTGTCAGGGTGAAATCGGTGTGGCCTCGTCAATGGCTGCTGCTATGCTGGCACATGCAAGAGGTTATGATGCCTGTGTTGTGGAAAATGCTGCTGAAATTGCTCTTGAGCATCATCTGGGACTGACCTGTGATCCTGTGGGTGGCTATGTGCAGATTCCATGTATTGAAAGAAACGCAATGGGAGCTATCAAGGCATATAACGCAGTGTTGCTGGCTACTGCAGAGAAGGATACTCAGCACAAGGTGTCTTTGGATGCTGCAATTATGGCTATGAATGAAATCGGCAGAAACATGAACATCAAGTTCAAGGAAACCAGTGCCGGTGGTTTAGCTGTAAGTGTGGTTGAGTGTTAATACTCCTAAGATTCCATTTCATCACAAAGGTGAAATGGAATAAATATGGGAACATTTTATACATTTTTAGTATTTTGAAGATAGTGATATCTGAGAATTTCAATAATTATTGTCTGGTATTCATGCTAAATGACCTTTGATTCATTTCAACAGATCATCTTTTTCTTGCAGTGTATATTTTGTATTTCAACTTATCTTTGAGATTGAGGATTACACTTTAGTTTACATTCAATTTTGGAAAATGTGATATGATCCACGATCAAAAATGATACTATACTTAATAAAAGGAAAGTTAGGAAAAATAAATGATTGCTACTTTTTGGAGAAACAAAATGAAAATCAGACTATTTGAAGGTTGGGACGGATTCGGGTTCTAATAGATAAAATGACATTTCAAGATATGATGGCAGCTGTTCAGGCTGTCATTTTATTTTTAGGTTTAGGCGCCACTGTTTATACTTTACGTTTTAATCGTAAAGATTCCATGAGAAGATCAACACTTGATCTTATTATTCATCAACGTTCAGATGAAGATTTGAATAAAGCAATGAGCAAGGTGAATGATTTGATTTCTGAAAAGGGCGTGTATGAAGACCTCTCTAGTTATTTTCAGAATCGACATTCAGAAGAAGCTCAAGCTATTCTTAAAGTTTTAAATTTTAGAGAGTTTGTAGCTGTTGGTATAAATCTTAGAGTTATAGACGAAGATATCTACAAAAGAGCTTATTGTTCTCTTGTTCTTAGAGATTGGAAGAATTTAGAAAATACAGTAAAAGGAATGAGAACAGAGTATAAAAAAGATACCCTGTTTCAGGATTTCGAAATGCTGGCAAAACAATGGGCTGATTATCCAATCAAAGACCTTCATAAAAAATCTGGTGTGCGCAGATTATTTCGTCTTTAGTTTTTTTAGTCGAGGGTACGTGGTATTGAAAATACATAGCCTTGAGGTTGCGGAATTCTAATTACGGAAAATGAATTGTCGATAATTTCAAGTTCATGTTTTCGCCAATAAGTCTAAAAAAGCAGACTGCTCTTTCTCATCAGGGTATATTTTGCCTGTCCTGCAGTCTGTTCTCTGATACATTCCAGTCCAGGAACAATCTGGTTGGAACCGTTTCTCATCTCAACGTAGATAACTGAATTTTCATCAATAAGATTTCTCTTAAGGATAAGGCTCAGAGTCTTTTCGTATATATCCAGCTTATATGGAGGATCTACAAAGATGACATCGAATTTCTCTGAGGTATTCTCAAGATAGGATAGGGCATCTGACTTAACTACCTCTACATTGTCTGTCTTAAAGGTGTCGGCAACACTTTTCAGGGTGTATACTGTCTGAGGATTCATCTCAACTAAAGTAACCTTATCAGCACCTCTTGATAGAGCTTCAAAGCCTAATGCTCCTGAACCTGCAAACAGATCAAGCACACGGGCATTTTCAATGTTGCCGCTAAGCCAGGTGAAGATGGTTTCTCTTACTCTGGCAGGGGTTGGTCTTAGACCTTCTGCATCATTTAAAGGGATAAGCTTACCTTTATACAGGCCGCCAATAATCTTAATTTCGTTTTCGTATCCAGCCATATTTCTTCCTTTTTTGAAGAATTGTAACAGAAACAGATCGTCTACACCTGCCTAATAAAATGAAATATCGTAAAAATTAGCATATAATTGCAGGAGTTTGTAAATTGTAATAGCTAAATTGAGGACAATAATGGGCCTTTTTTCATTTTTCTCTAAAAAGAATAAAGAAGAAAATCAGAACGAAGAGAATATCTCAGAGAAAGTTAATGATACAGAGAAGACTGCTGAAGAAGTAAAAGAGTCAGCAGGTACAGAAGCATTAAATACCGAATCATCAAAGACAGAGCAATCTGAGAGTGAAAGTGCTGTTGAAAAGTCAAATGAGACAGAGCAGAAACAGAAGGTACAGACCTCAGATTCTAAAGAGGAACAGCCTCAGAGTGTAGCTGCTGAAGAGGCTAAGGCTGAGCCTGAAGTTGAGGTAGCTGAGGATAAAGAAATTCCTGAGACTTCAGACACCTTTGAAACTAAAACAGAGGTTACTAAGGATGCTGTACAGGAAAAGGCTGAACAGGTAGAAAGCGAAGCTGCTCCTGTTGCTGCTGCCACTGCTGAAGAAGATAAAAACTCAGAGAAAGCTGAAGAGACCAAGGTTAAGAGATCATTCTTTGAGAGATTAAAGCGTACAAGAGAGAATCTTGCTTTAGGTATCGGCGCTCTGGTTTCTGGCAAGAAGATTGATGAAGATCTGTATGAAGAGCTTGAAACCTCTTTATTAACCGCTGATCTTGGTGTTGAAACCACCACCAGAATTATTGAAAAGCTTCGTGAAGAGTCAAAACTGCGTGAGCTTAAGGATGCCAGTGCATTGAAGAATAATCTTAAGAATATTCTTAAGGATATATTAAAGCCTTGTGCAATTCCTCTTGAAGTTAAGAGAACAAATGATCTGCCTTTCGTAATTTTAATGGTAGGCGTTAACGGTGCCGGTAAAACCACTACCATCGGTAAGCTTGCCCTTAAGTACAAGGAGCAGGGCAAGAGCGTAATGCTTGCTGCCGGTGATACCTTCAGAGCTGCAGCTGTTGAACAGTTAAAGGAATGGGGAGTTCGTACCAATACTCCTGTAGTATCTCAGCCAACCGGCTCAGATAGTGCCTCTGTTATCTATGATGCTCTAACCTCAGCTAAGGCTCACAATACAGATGTGCTTATCTGCGATACCGCTGGAAGACTTCAGAACAAGGACAACCTCATGGAAGAGCTCAAGAAGATTGTTCGCGTTATGAAGAAGATTGATGAGAATGTTCCTAACGAGGTTATGCTGGTACTGGATTCAACCACCGGACAGAATGCTGTTTCTCAGATGAAGATTTTCGGAGAGGCTGTCAATGTCTCCGGACTTGTACTGACTAAGCTTGATGGTACAGCTAAAGGCGGTGTAATCTTTGCTCTTGCTGATAAGTTTAAAGTACCTGTAAGATACGTCGGTATAGGTGAGAGTAAGGAAGATTTAAGAGTATTCGATGTCGATCATTTCGTGGATGCTCTGTTCAGCTAATGAAATAATTTCTCTAATAGTGTATTTATAAAGCCTCTAAGGCATATAATTGTTTTCCATTTGTAATTTGCTGTTACGAAGAGAATAAGTTGTCAGATAAAGAGAATCAGTCATTAGGAATGCTTGCCCCGGTTGGCAATATTGAAGGCTATGTAAAAGCCATCAATCAGGTTCCTATGCTTGAAATAGAGGATGAGAGAGCTCTTGCCATAAGACTTCGTGATTATGGTGATCTTGAAGCTGC
>NZ_CACVSS010000073.1:0-11157 GCF_902756765.1 uncultured Succinivibrio sp.
TAGGTTTTCTCATGACTGAATTGGCTCTTCTTTTAGCTCCGGCACAACGCTTATCAATTCGCTTGTTGTGACTCCTGATCACGCAGTCCTCCTTTCTTGAAGACATTAGCTCAGAGGCAACAGGGATATTGGTAATACCGTCAGTCCAAGTAATCAGTAGATTTGCGTAACCTTTTACTGTCTTTCCTATTACATGGTTAAACGTTCTGGACAGCCCCTCTATCTTTTTTCCTCTTGGTCTTTCTATTACAGTGTCATCAACGCACAGAGTATAGATGTGACCTTTGTTATTCAGAGATGAGATGATAGATATTCTCATCAGAGCATAGTAACTGCAGTCAGGAGACTCAACATCGTTTAGAGAATACCTGTCATGCAGTGAATAAGCACCACAGAATATGGATTTTATGAAAACCATAAACATGGTAAGAATATCCGCTCCAGAACGTTTTCTAAATCCACTCTGATGTAAAAGTTTGGAGATATTCAGACATTCCTTAGAAAGGACAGATGAAAAGGATAAAAATGTTTTGGAATTTGAAGCGATCTGTTGTATATTATCCATGGTGTTTCTCGTGTTATCTATTTGATTTAGCAAGAAATATTATAACACAGAACACCATTTAAATCACAGTTAACTATATGATTTTCAATATAAAAACTGTGATTTTTTACTTCAAAATCCTCAATTCTAATCCGATTCAAAAATAAATAAAGAAATTGATTTTTAAACAGCAAATGTGGTGCTAGACCGCATCTATAAAGTCTTTATCAGTTAATATTGAACTGCAAAAGTTGAGGGCATGAAAATTAAGATACTCTGGTGATGTATCATACGACGAGCGTTTTCTTTGATTTTTGTTTTTTTATTGAGTGGTGCCCAACGTAATCTTGGTCTGGCTGTATAACTTAAAAAAATTTAAATACTACTAATCTGCAGTCAGACATCGGTTTTGTTCTTGTTTTAGCACCGACATAATAGTTTATGGATATTATTCTGTTAATGTCTTTTGATTTACGTGATAATACTTATTTCATACCACTTATCTTCCCCAAGTCTCATCTAAAGTCGCTTTGATGTAATTTGTCTATAGTTTCAACTGTCTAAATGCTTCAAGTTTGGGTATAATAACGCTGAATTTGAATACATTAACCAAAAGAACTATGAGTAAAAAAGAATCACAACGACTTGATATTGTTTCCTCAAAACCTAATTATTCCTCATTAGAAGGCTTTAAAAGATTCTGGCCTTTTCTAAAACCAGTATTCTTCTGGCTGGTGTTAGGTGTTCTTCTGACCATCCCTGTGGGTGGTCTTGATGCTGCTGTAGCCTCCTTCCTAAAACCATTTATGGACAATGTAATGGTTGAAAAGGACACTGAGTTTGCTAAACAGGTTCCTTACATCATCGTCGGTTTTACCATTGTCCAGGGTATATGTATTTATGCCTCCAATCTGGTTAATACCTATGTCGGTACCAGAATCTCTACCAATTTAAAGAAGACTCTGTATAAGAAACTTCTCAATGCTGATATTTCATTCTTTGACAAGAATACCTCCGGTATTGTAATGAACCGTTTTGCTGGTGATGCTGATACTGCTACCAACGGTCTGGTATCTAACGCAAAACTTTTCCTGTCTAAATTCTGGTCCTCAGTTGGTCTTGTCTGTGTTCTACTTTACAATTCCTGGCAGCTTTCCTTTATTGCTGTTGGTGTACTGGTATTCCTTTTTATTCCTATCAGTATTGTCAGAAAAAAGGTATCAAAGAGCATTGCCAAGTCTGTTAAATCCGGCACTCAGCTTTCTACCAGATATGTAGAAACCTATTCAGGTATTAAGATTATTAAATCCTTTAATCTTCAGAAGACTCTGTTTGATAAGTTCAATGTCAATGTCGAAGAGCTTTTCAAAATCTCCATGAAGATGACCCGTGATACCAACTGGCTTGGTCCTGTTATGCATATTGTGACCGCTGTAGGTGTTGCCGGTGTGCTTTATTACGGTCTGCATCTTATTACCACCGGTGTTATTACTTCCGGTACCTTTGTGGCATTCATCGCTGCTCTTATTATGCTCTATACCCCAATCAAGAGTATCGGTAACAACTATGTAGGACTTCAGACTTCATTATTGGCTTTAGAGCGTATCTATGATGTATTGGATTTATACAGTGTTGAAGAGCAGGAAAAGGATAATCAGAAGAGCTTAAAGGGAGTCAACAAATCCATCCGCTTTGAGCATGTGGATTTCTCCTATGATGGTCATAGAAAGATTCTAAAGGATATCTCCTTTGATGTTCCTGTTGGCTCTAAGGTTGCACTTGTCGGTAATTCAGGTGGAGGTAAATCAACCATTACCTCTCTTATCCCAAGACTCTATGAGCTTGATTCAGGAAAAGTCCTGGTTGATGGTACCGATATCAATGAATACTCAATCTCCTCCTTAAGAGAGAATATTTCCATGGTCTTCCAGGATAACTTCCTCTTTGATGGAACTGTCCGTGAGAACCTGATGTACGGTAATGAGAATGCATCTCAGGAACAGATTGATTTTGCTGTTAAATCAGCCTTTTTAGATGATTTTATCAGTAAGCTGCCTCATGGTCTTGATACCTTAATCGGTGAAAGAGGTCTGCTGTTATCCGGCGGTCAGAAACAGCGTCTTGCTATTGCCCGTGCTATTTTAAAGAATGCTCCTGTGGTAATTCTGGATGAGGCAACCTCCGCTCTTGATAACAAGTCAGAGAAGGTTGTTCAGCGAGCTCTGGATAAACTTATGGAAGGCAGAACCACCATTGTTATTGCCCACAGACTATCAACCATTATGGATGCTGATAAGATCCTGGTTATCAATGACGGCAGACTGGTTGAAGAGGGCACTCATGCAGAGCTTTTAGAAAAGCAGGGGGCATACTCTGTTCTATACAACTCTCAGTTTGCCAATAAAGCTGCTGCAGAGAATGAGTCCTCTGAAGAGGATAAATCTTCAGCAGATGGTGAAGATAAAAATTTTGAACAAGAGTAATAAACAAAGCTACTCTTGGAGAACGAGATTATATTTTTAATTAAATTGTCTGGAATCTGGGTGCACTATACTAGGATTTTTTTATGAAGCAGTTTAATACAACCGCAGTTTGTATACCATCAAAGCATTATATGGTTGATCTTACTCAAAGAGTAAGAGAGATAAGTGTAATGGTTGATGAAGGTAAGTATTTCACCATAAATCGAGCTAGACAGTATGGAAAAACTACTACTATTACTGCTTTAAAAAAATATCTCTCAGATACCTATACTGTGCTATCACTTGATTTTCAGCAGATAAGCGATTCTGGTTTTTCTACAGAAGAAAAATTTGTTCAGGAATTCTGCAGACTGGTTTTAAAAAGAAAAGCTGAGCTTAATATTCCTGAGAATATCTGTTCTAAACTCGAGGCCTGGAGAGATACTCAGACTCCAGATACAAGATTAAGTACTCTTTTCGATCACCTTTATCTGTGGTGTGGTGAGTCAGATAAAAAGGTTGTTCTTATTATTGATGAAGTTGACAGTGCCACAAATAATCAGGTGTTTTTAGATTTTCTTTCGCAGTTAAGATATGGATATATAAGTAGAGATACAAACGGTGATCCTGCCTTTCATTCTGTAATCTTAGCCGGAGTTACTGATGTAAAACATCTAAAGGGAAAACTCAGAGAGGATAAAGACAGCAGGGAAAACAGTCCATGGAATATTGCTGCTGACTTTTCTGTGGATATGAGTCTTCCTTCGCAAGGTATCTGTAAGATGCTTTGTGAATACAAAGCGGATCATGCCATTGAGTTTGATACAGAGTATATTTCAAAACTTATTTATGACTACACAAGTGGCTATCCTTATCTGGTTAGCCGTATCTGTGAGCTTATAGACAATGAGGTGGTGAATAAGTTCGGAAATCCTCTATCTGCATGGTCAATGCGAGGTGTAGATGAAGCTGTTAAGCTTATCCTGTCTGAGAATAATACTCTTTTTCAGTCCTTAACCAAGGTCTTGAATAATTATCCTGAGTTAAGACAATCTATAAGACGTATACTGATGGAAGGAGCCAGATTCTCATTTAATGCTCAGCAGGATTCATTACTTCAGCTGCAGATGTATGGGCTGATCAGAAATGACCATAATACAGTCAGAGTTTCTAACAGAATCTTTGAAACAATGTTATATAACCTGTTCCTTTCGGATGAGGAAATAAAAAACAATGCCTTTTCAAAAGATGCAGGTGTAAACAGAAATATCTTTGTACAGGATGACAGGCTTAATATGCCTCTTATTATGGAGCATTTTATAAAGACCTACACTCAGATTTATGGTCCATTAAAAGACAGGTTTAAAGAAAAGGATGGCAGAGAATTATTCCTCCTGTATATAAAACCGATTATCAACGGAACTGGAAATTATTACATAGAAGCTCAGACCCGCGATGACAGAAGAACTGATGTAATTATTGATTATCTTGGTCAGCAGTACATTATTGAGCTTAAGATCTGGCATGGTGACAGATATAACCTTGATGGTGAAAAACAGATCTGTGAGTATCTTGATTACTGGAATCTTGATACCGGTTATATGCTGAGCTTTAATTTTAATAAGAAAAAGAAAACTGGCGTAGAGAGAGTTCAGATTGGTAATAAGGTTTTGTTTGAGGGAATGGTTTAGATTGTGAGGTAATATAGTAAAATCATAAAAGGATATTTGTGCAGGCTGGCTTTAACACAAAAAAGTATGATTTAAAGTATATAAACTTTAATGCATAACAGTTAGCTTTGATGTACAAACCTAAAAGCATAAAAAACACATACCCATATCCCTATAAGATAAATACAAAAGAGAATACATAAGGTACGGTATCTAATGTATATAAAATCAAAACGTGAAAGCCTTTTAAACTGGATTCTGACTTTCTCCGGTGTCACCTGTATTGTACTATCATTGCTGATAGCTCATTTCGTTTACTTCAATGAAGTATTTAATATCTTTTTATATTCAACTCCGATTAAGTATTTCCTAATTCTCTGTGCAGAGCTTTTCTATGTAAATTTCTTTACAGGTCTTAATAAGAGTTTTATCTACAGAGGTATTTATCGAGAAGCTGTAGTTTCCTTTGAAATAGCTCTACTGATGGTATGCGGTCTGATTATCGTGCTGTTCTGGCTGCACGGACTTACAGACTCCCGCCGACTTATAGTGACTTATTTCTTTATAGGTTTTGTAATTCTGGATTATGTATCCCGCAGTTTTATAAAGTACATCCTGCTTTCATATTTTAAAAAGGGCAAATTCTCCTCAAGAGTCCTGGTGGTAGCAGCCCCAGAGACCTATAAACAGGCTGTAAGACTTTTTGATAAGGAGCTTGACTGGACCCGTAATATCATCGGTATCTCTACCTCTGATGTATCTCTTATCGGTAGGAGTACCCATGGCAAAAAGGTCATCTGCTCTAATGATGAGCTTTTAAATTATCTGACCCGCAATTCGGTTGATGAGCTGGTGGTTCTGACTGATGAGTATGATTCTGATACAGAGCTTAAGGATACTCTTTCAAAAGCCGAGGAAATGGGCATTAAGGTTGATATCAGAGTTAATCTGAGCCTCTTTGACTATATGCCATCCTCCTTTGTTAAGTTTGACAAGATCGGAAATGTGCAGTGTATATCTGTAAGCCGCAACTATATGTCACATAAGAAACTCTTTGCAAAGCATCTGATGGACTTTAGTGGTGGACTTGTTGGCTTTTTAATCTTCTGTATCTTCTATGTAATCGTAGGCCCTATCATAAAAATTGATTCAAAAGGTCCGATTCTGTTCTCACAGCCACGTGTAGGTAAGAACGGCCGTATCTTCAAATGCTACAAGTTCCGCTCCATGTGTGCAGATGCTGAGGCCAGAAAGAAGGATCTGATGTCAAAGAATGAAGTTGACGGTCTGATGTTTAAGATGCAGGATGATCCCCGCATCACCAGAGTCGGTCGTTTTATTCGCAAGACCAGTATTGACGAGCTGCCTCAGTTTATTAACGTGCTTAAGGGCGATATGTCTCTTGTAGGTACCAGACCTCCTACAGTGGATGAATATATCAAGTACGAGCCAAAGCACAAGGCCAGAGTTTCCATGCTGCCTGGTCTTACCGGCTTATGGCAGGTGAGCGGTCGCTCTGATATCAAGAACTTTGAGGATGTAGTAAAGCTTGATATGAAGTATATTGATAACTGGTCAATTCTTCTGGATATAAAAATTGTGCTTTTAACCATCAAGGTGGTTCTGTTCGGCAAAGGTGCCAAGTAGTAAAGATATAATATTTTGAAAAAGCTCTTTACTGTTTCTTTACTATATTAAATAAAGCGGAATTATTTTAAATTGTAATGTTACAGTCTGGTATGAATGATTCTAAGTTACCTTTATCTGTCGTTATTCTGGCAAGAAACGAAGAAGAGAATATTAAAGCCTGTATAGAAAGTGCTTCTTTTGCTGATGAAATTCTGGTTATTGAAAATAATTCTTCAGACAGAACTGTAGAATTTGCTCTTGAAATGAAGGCAAAAGTTCTTAACAGAGATTTAAATAACGATTATTCTGCTCAGAGAAATTTTGCCATTGAAAATTCCAATCATGACTGGATTTTTATGCTGGATGCGGATGAACGAATTACTCAGGAACTTCAGAAGGAAATAATTGCCGCAGTCAATTCCAATGAAGATTTCTGTTATCAGGTTTCAAGAGAGAACCATTTTGTTTCAGGGGTGGTGTTACACGGGGACCTGAGACCTGATCATGTGGAAAGATTATTTCTTAAAGCTAAATCCCATTATGAAGGAAATGTTCATGAAAGGCTTCATTCTTCATCTCCTATCAAAAGACTGAATGGAAGACTGATTCACTTCCCTTATAAAACCTGGGAAATACACTTGAATAAAATAAACTATTATTCATCCTTGGTGGCAGAGAAATACCGCAGCAAAGGTAAGAGATGTAATTTTGCAAGAGATATCGTTATAAAACCTCTCTGGGCCTTTATCAAGGTTTATTTTATTCATAGAGGCTTTTTAGATGGAAAACTTGGTTTTATCTTTAGCGCATTACATTATTTCTACACTATGGAGAAGTACTTAAAACTTGATAGTTTAAATCGTAATGGTGGTAAGATATAAATTGAGTAAACAGTGATTAGTTTTAGCTATATTTATAGTGATTTAATTGGTTGCTTAATCGGATTTTATTAAACAGAGCCAGTACAGAATATGATTAAATTTTTAGATTTAGAGAAAATCAACAATCGTTTCAGAGATGAAATTGATTCAAGAATTAAGACTGTTCTTGATAAAGGATGGTACCTGCAGGGAACTGAGAATGAAATCTTCAGTTCAAATTTTGCCAGGTTCTGTGGCACAAAATACTGTGTCGGTGTAGCTAACGGTCTGGATGCTCTGACTCTGATTATAAAGGCTCATGGTTTTGGAGCAGGTGATGAGATTATTGTTCCTTCCAATACCTACATCGCAACTATTCTGTCTATTTCAGCCAATGGCTGTACTCCTGTTCTGGTTGAGCCAAGTCTTGATACCTACAACATTGACGTTGATAAGATTGAAGAAAAGATTACTTCAAAGACCAAGGCAATTATGGTGGTCCATCTGTATGGTCAGGCTGTACAGATGAAAAAGGTCTGGGAGCTTGCCAAAAAATACAATCTTAAGGTATTTGAGGACTGCGCTCAGGCTCATGGTGCTATCTACGAGGGCAAGAGAGTTGGTAATTTATCTGATGCTGCAGCATTCTCCTTCTATCCTGGTAAGAATTTAGGCTGTTTGGGTGATGGCGGTGCAGTCGTTACAGATAACGAAGAAATCTATAAAAAGGTAAAGGCTCTAGCCAATTATGGCTCTGACTATAAATATCACTTCATATACAAAGGTGTAAACAGCCGTCTTGATGAAATACATGCCGCAGTTTTAGATGTTAAATTAAAACATCTTGACTCTGATAATGCAAGACGCAGAGAAATTGCGAAGTATTATTGTGAGAATATCAGAAATGAAGCCATCATTCTGCCAAAGAGTTATTCTGAGCTATCTCATGTTTATCACGTATTTGCAGTTAGAACAGCTAACAGGGATAAACTGGCAGATTATCTAAAATCTAAAGATATTCAGACACTGATTCACTATCCAATTCCTCCTCATAAACAGGAAGCATACAAAGAGTGGAATACACTGTCATATCCTATCAGTGAAGCTATTCACTCAACAATCCTCTCTGTGCCAATTTCTCCAGTTCTGACTGATGATGAAGTTGATTATGTTGTTAAGTCACTTAACGAGTATCAGAGGTAGTACGGTCTAATGGTATTGGGAGAAAATATGTCCTCAAATGAGCTATGCAGAAAAATTACCTTTCCTGAGCTGGGAGATGAAAGAGGAAATCTTGTAGTAGTTGAAGGTGCTTTGGATATTCCTTTTGAGATCAAGAGGGCATTCTTTATTTACGGTTCTGATGCAACCGTTGTAAGAGGTTGTCACGCCAACCGCTTCTCTGAATTTGTGTTAATTAATGTCTCCGGCTCTTCTAAAGTAATGGTTACAGACGGACATCGTAAGGAGATTATTTCTCTGAACCGTCCTCGTGACGGAGTTTATATTCCTAAAATGATGTGGAAGGAGATGTATGAGTTTTCTCCTGATGCTGTTCTGATGGTTCTGGCCAGTACTCATTATGATGGCAGTGAGTATATCCGTAAGTATGATGATTATTTAAAAGAAATTAATAAATAATCTGTATCCATTTATCAATTCCTGATTTACCTATGAAAATTGCAATTTTAGAAACCGTTGTACCCTCTGGTCATGAAGTTGAATATGACAGAGGTCTTGTGAATGAATTTAGAGCACAAGGGCATTCTCCTGTTTTTTTTGTACCTGAGAATTATCCTTTTAAGACAGATTATGGTACTCCTGTTGAATATCTGTCAGGTGGTGAGGCGGTTTCCTATAGTAAAGCCGGCTTTTTCAGAAAGGCCTATTTATCTTTTACCAGAGAGTACAGAAGAAAATGCTGGTTTGACAGCGCCTGCAGAATAGCTTCAGAAAAGGATTTTTCTCTGATTGTTATTCCAACTGCAACCCCAAGATATCTTCGTTCAATTCTTCATAGTAATTTACGTAAATCAAAGGTGCCTGTAGTTGTAAATCTTCAGGTGTTTTCCTTTGAAAAGAAAGGCCGATTACCTCAGTTTCTATCTTTAGCCAAGAAACTTGAGAAATACAGTAATATCCATATTACCATTACCAGTCCTAATCATTTCCTGACCAATCTGCCTAATGTTGAGTACATTAATCCTCCTTTTTACAAGCCAACGCTTATAAAACCAAATGGGTACTATGATGGTCATACTCCTCTGAATTTATCTCTATATGGTTTTTACCGTCATGACGATAATGTGAGAATGCTTTGCGATATTTTTGCAAAAGAGGATTATGATATACCAGTCAGATTTACTCTGCAGGCTGTAACCAGTAATAAGAAAGATGAAGATTCCTGTAATGAGCTGATTGCTCTTTACGGTAATAACCCAAGATTTAATTTTACAAAGGCCTATCTCAGAGATGAAAGTTGGCAGAAAGCCTTAGATGATTCAGATGTTATTCTTGCGCCTTATAACTCAAAACAATACCTATATACATACAGCGCCATGTGTTTCAATGCTTTAGGCTTTAAGAAACCTGTAATCATCTCAGACAGTGTCAACCCTCAGCTATTAGATGAGTATAAGGTTGGCATTAAGCTTGATTTTAAGGATTATGAGGAAACACGTGAAAAAGTGGTTAAGTTTATCAATAACTTTAAAACTGACTATCCTCAGTATCTCTCTGAAATCAACCGTGCCGCAGAGGTATACAGCTTTGAGAACGTGGTCAAGGGCCTTTTAAAGTATAAAGCGGTATAATAGTGAACTGTAAGAGACAGAATACTAAACTTACAGAGATAGAATTATTCAATTAGAAATTTATAAAGAAATATATAAAACAGATCATCAAAATAAGGATTGTTTATGAAAGGAATACTACTTGCAGGCGGAAGCGGAACCAGACTATACCCACTTACAAAGACTATGTCAAAGCAGCTTCTGCCAGTGTATGACAAGCCTATGATCTACTATCCGCTGTCAACCCTGATGCTCTTTGGCATCAAGGATATTCTTATCATATCCACTCCAAGAGATATTCCTAACATTCAGAACCTGTTAGGCGATGGTCACAAGCTGGGATTAAATCTTCAGTACAAGATTCAGGAAGAGCCAAATTCAGTACAAGATTCAGGAAGAGCCAAACGGAATTGCCCAGGCCTTTATTTTAGGTGAGGAATTCCTAGATGATCCTGATGAGGATGTATGTCTTATTCTAGGTGACAACATCTTCTACATGGGAACTCAGTTTGGAGAATTCTCAGAGCAGGTTAAGGCAAATCAGGGAAAGAATGCTACAATATTTGCTTTCCACGTTAATGATCCTGAGCGTTTTGGTGTAGTTGAGTTTGATGAGCACTACAAGGCGGTATCCATTGAGGAGAAACCTGCAAAGCCTAAGTCGAACTATGCTTCAGTAGGTTTGTATTTCTATCCTGGGGATGTGGTAGCTAAAGCCAAGACCTTAAAGCCATCTGCCCGTGGTGAGTATGAGATTACCGATCTTAACAACCTTTATCTAAAGGAAAACCGTTTAAGCGTGGTGCCAATGAGACGAGGCAATGCCTGGCTTGATGCCGGTACACCGGATTCACTTATGGATTCAGGCAACTTCGTGCAGATTATTGAGCAGAGACAGGGCCTTAAGATAGCGTGTCTTGAGGAGATTGCCTACAACATGGGCTATATTGACGATGCCGGAATGCAGTCTCTGATTGATGAACTTAAGAAGGGAACCTATAAGGATTATCTGATAAAGGTATTAGAGGAAAAGCATGAACTTTATTAAAACAGCCATTGATGGTGTTGTAATTGTTGAGCCAAAGGTATTTAACGATGCCCGAGGCTATTTTTATGAAAGCTACAATGAAAACGAATTCAAGGCCAATGGCATTGACTGCAGATTTGTACAGGACAATCAGTCAAAATCATCCTATGGTG
>NZ_CACVSS010000074.1:0-9562 GCF_902756765.1 uncultured Succinivibrio sp.
AAGTGAACTCCAAAAGGAGTCAGCACTGTGAACCCTCTGAAGCTGAACAGTAATGTCAGCAGTAGGAATCCTCTTGCTTTAGCAAGAGGAGGTGGTCAAATCTTATTGATTTTTTTACGATGATATAAAATCTCATTTCGCAAATTTAAAAAAAATTAAAATTTGCGAAACATAAAAACAACTGTTATCTTTATTCAGAGTTTTCATCCTTGTTTTTCTGTCGAGGTTAACCAGCGGGCAATATCTATAATCTTGATTCCTTCACTATGAACTTCTTCGTGTTTTGTCCTTGCTATGAGAATTTTAGGATAAGCATCTTTAATTTGCAGGAGAGGGGATAGTTCTCTATCTAAAGTTTCTTTTCTTGAAATATCGTCTGAAACTTGGATATATATCTTATGGCCTTCTTTTATTGCAACAAAGTCTACCTCTTTTTCGTATAACTTCCCTACATAGACTTCGTAACCTCTTCTGAGCAGTTCAATCGCTACTATATTTTCATATAGATGGCCATAATCAGCGTTTTTTGTTCCTATTTCCGAGAATCTAAAAGACAAATCGGATAGGTAATACTTTTTTTCTGTTTCAAGATAACGCTTACCTTTAATATCGTAACGCTGTATCGGGTAGAATAGAAATGATTTGCAATAACAATTTATGTAGCTTCCAACTGTCTTGTCGTTTGTCTTATATGATCCTGCTGTTAGTTTTGAAGCAACATTTCTTATTGAAGTTTGGTTGCCGACATTATCCATTAGAAAATTACCGATCATTATCAGTAAATCTTCGTTTTCGATTTTAAATTTTTTCAATATATCTTTGGTTATTGTGGTTCTGTATATTCCGTTTATATATTTCTTTGCATCTTCGTCTGTTCTATATAGGTATGAGCCTGACATTCCTCCTTTTTTTACAAACATATCGAATGCAGTATCAACATCGTCTGAAGGAAAGTATGCAAGGTATTCTTTAAATGAGAAAGGATAAAGACTTATTTCAAAAACTCTGCCGCCAAATAAAGTTGCAAGGTCACTTGATAAAAGAAAGGCATTGGAACCAGTCAGATATATATCATATCTTTCTTCTTCGTAAATACTGTTTATTATTCTTTCAAAACCGTCACACAACTGGACTTCATCTATAAAAAGATAATTCTTTTTTGTCTTGTCATATTGCTCATCAATGTATTTATATAATTCATCAGCTTTAAGTAATTTTTCGAAAATTTTTAAATTTAATTTAATACGAACAATGTTTGTGTTTGGATCTTCTGAAATAACATCAATTAGCGCATCCATTAACTTGGACTTGCCGCATCTTCTTACTCCAGTGATAACTTTGATATCAGGAATATCTTTGACAGACAATAGTTTATTTAAATAAAAATCTCTGTTTATCAGTTTCATTTTTTTCTCCTGATATTAAATATAGTATATTTCGCAAAAATTAGAAAATCTTATTTTTGCGAAACAAAAAAATAAATAATATAGCCATAAAATATCATTTGCTGTCAAAAAATATAAAATCTCATTTCGCAAATTTAAAAAAATTAAAATTTGCGAAACAAAGTTAATTATAAATCTATTATCTAACGGACATTTCTTCAGAAAACAAAAAGGACCAGCGTAAAAGCCAGTCCTTATCAAATCTTTTGGTTGTAAGTGTTTGTTAATCTTCTTTGTTCAGGTCCTTTGGAACCTCTGTAATCTTATTGGCTGCTGCAGTCAGAATTACATCTGATGAGCTGTTCAGAGCAGTTTCAAATGAGTCCTGAGCAACACCGATAATAAAGCCGATACCAACAACCTGCATTGCAACATCATTTGAGATATTGAAGAAGGAGCAGGCAAGAGGGATCAGCATTAGAGAACCACCGGCAATACCTGAAGTACCACAGGCACAGACAACTGACACAACACACAGCAGGAATGCTGTTCCGAAGTTTACATCAATTCCTAAAGTGTGTACTGCTGCCATGGTCATAACTACAATGGTAACGGCTGCTCCGGACATATTGATAGTACAACCCAGAGGAATAGATATAGAGTAGGATTCACGAGGAATTCTCAGCTTTTCACACAGATCCATATTTACAGGAATGTTGGCTGCGGATGATCTGGTAAAGAAAGCGGTAATACCAGAGTGTAAAATTGAGGTAAATACCAATGGATATGGATTCTTTCTGGTTACAGCAAATACCAGGGCAGGGTTTACGATTAGAGCAATAATCAGCATTGATGCCACTAGGATAATTACTACGTGCAGATAATTCAACAGACTTGAGAATCCGCCTGCCTCAGTGCAGGAACTGTAAACCAGACCCATAACACCTAGAGGGGCAAATTTGATTACGATTCTTACTACACCGCTTACAATCTTGGCAAAATCAACTAGTACGTCCTTGGTGGCTGGTTTTGCGTGTCTGAATAACAGACCAAAGAGAACTCCCCATAACAGGATAGCAAGATAGTTACCGTTGATTAGGGCTCCGATTGGATTATCAACAGCTTTCTTAATGCATCCAACAAGAACAGTTGAAACATCCTGAGGTGCTTCTGCCTGAGCTTCAGCTGCAAGCATTGAGAAAGTGCTTGGGAAGGTAAAGGCCATAATCAGAGCAACTGCGGATGAAAGACACATTGCTATAACATAGAGGATAAGAATTGGTTTTAGTTTTGCATCGGTATTCGCTTCATGTCGTGCTATTGATGTAGAAACCAGCACAAACACCAAAAGAGGGGCGATGGCTTTCAGTCCTGAAACAAACAGATCACCGAACATTGAAATGTAAACCTGTTTTTCAGGGATTAGAAGAGCAAGAACGATACCGATAATCATACCTGCAATAATCTGCAGAATAAAAGGTACGCCATTAACAAGTTTTATGAAAAATCCGCTTTTTTTTGTTATATCACTGCGGTCAGTCTGCTGCATAAATTCCTCCTGGCAAGAAAATAGCTTAAATCTTGAAGATTATATCAGTGACGTTATTTAACCTCTGAAAAATGACAAATTAATTAGAATAATGCTCTAAGATTGTGCAACCAAGGTTAAAACGTATGTTAATGACTATTTATATCTTTTTTAGGACTTTATTTCCATTTGCGTTATATAGGAATTTTGTTGTTTTCTATAATAAAACCAATTAGTTATATGTATTTACAATAAGAAAAAAATCTTGAGATTATTTCTAAAACTGTGATGAGACAAAGATTTTGCTTGAAAAAATAAATTTGTTGTCTAAAATTTATACAGTTAAGTATAGCTAACTGTTCTTAGCTCTAACTAATTTAATTTAACTATATGTAATTTTATTTTGCATAAAGCAACTTTATTTGCATATAAGTAATTTAAGTTAGTTACTGCTTTATATTTATCATAATATCAGGATAAATTTAGGGAATAATAATGACAACTCTAGATACAATCAGCGTCGGACAGACTGTTGAGGTAGGAAAGATTAGGGGCGAGGGAACCTCTCTGCGCCGCAGACTTCTGGATATGGGTATTACCCCAAAGACCAAGATCACTTATGTAAGATGTGCTCCTTTAGGTGATCCAATGCAGCTTGATGTAAGAGGCTATTCCCTAACTATTCGTAAAAGCGATGCTGCTTTAGTTGAGGTTATATAATGTCACAGAAAACTATTGCTCTATTAGGAAATCAGAACTGTGGCAAGACCACCCTCTTTAATGTACTAACCGGTTCAAACCAGTACGTTGGCAACTGGCCTGGAGTTACTGTTGATAAGGTTATCGGCAAGATTTCATCAAAAGACTGGGATGTAGTTGACTTACCTGGTCTTTATTCTTTATCTCCTTATTCTCCTGAGGAAATTGTTTCACGTAATTATCTTTTAACTGATGATTATGATGTAATTCTGAATATCGTTGATGCCTCCCATCTGGAGCGTTCTCTTTCTTTAACTCTTGAACTTGCAGCTTTTGGCAAGCCAATGGTTGTTGCTTTAAACATGATTGATGTTATGGAGAAATCCGGTATCAAGATTGATGTTGATAAGCTAAGCGAGAAACTTGGAATTAGGGTTGTTGATATTTCTGCAAGTAACAGACTGGGCATTGATAAGGTGCTGGATGCAGTGTCAAATGCACAGGTTCCTGCGGTTACCAACTTTTTCGATGAAGATATTTCTGCAAAGATTGACGAGGTAGGCAAGCTGTTAGACGACGCAAAGCTTTCTGCTTCCGCCCGCAGATTTATCGCAACTGGCATTGTTCAGAATGATGAGATTTATCTTGAGGATTACCAGTCATCAGAAAAGGTAATGATTGCAGCTTCCCATGTCAGAAATGACATTGAGGGTAAGTTCAATACCGATGCACAGTCATATTTCCCTCAGGCCAGATACCAGTTTATTGATTCTGTTATTGAAGAATGCAAGATTGCAACCGAATCTAAGACCTGCATGCTTTCAAAGGCAATTGACAAGGTTGTACTTAACAGATTCCTGGCTCTGCCAATCTTCTTCATCGTTGTTTCTCTGGTTTACTACGGAGCAATGTACTTCACCTCATATCTTGAGCTGATCCCATTTGAAGGTGAGGAAGGAACTGAATATGCAACCATCACTGACTGGGTTAACGATAATCTTTTTGGTGGCTACGTTACTGATGCTGTTGCCAAGCTTTGTGAAAATGCTGCAGCTCCTGAATGGCTGTCTTCACTGGCTGTAGACGGTGTAGTCGGTGGTGTCGGTGCTGTTTTGGGCTTCCTGCCTCAGATTGCATTCCTGTTCCTGTTCCTGTCATTCCTTGAGCAGTCAGGCTATATGACTCGTGTTGCATTCGTTCTAGACAGAATCTTCCGCAAGTTCGGTCTTTCCGGCCGTAACTTCATTCCAATGGTTATTGCAACCGGCTGCGGTGTTCCTGCTCTGATGGCAAACAAGACCATTGATAACATTAATGAGAGACGTATTGGTCTGATTACCACTACCTTTATTCCTTGCTCTGCAAAACTTCCTATCATCACCATGATCTTTGCTTCATGCTTTGATGGTGCCTGGTGGTTTGCTCCAATGGTATACGCTCTGGCAATTTTCTCTATCGTTGCTACCGGTATAATCCTTAAGAAGAACAGAGCTTTCAAGGAAGAAGTTTCTCCATTTGTTATGGAAATCCCTGATTACCACCTGCCAACCATCAACAATATCCTTAAGGCGGTTTATGAGCGTTGCCGTGCATTCGTTATCAAGGCCGGTACCATCATCTTTGCGGTTGTGGTTATTGTATGGTTCCTTGCATCCTTCGGCTTTGGAGAGGAAGGTTTCGGCCTGGTTGAGAATGTTGACTCCTCAATGCTTGCTGCAATCGGTACTGCTTTATGCTTCATCTTTGCTCCTTTAGGCTTCGGTTCATGGCAGGCTACTGTTGCTGTTGTGAACGGCCTTCTGGCAAAAGAAAATGTTGTTGGTACCATGGCTGTTGTATTAGGCCTTGACGGTGAGTTCGAAGGTGGTGAGGCTGATCTGAACACAGCATTAACTCAGTACTTTGCTGATATGCTGGGTGTTGAACCTACAGCAGCTTTAGTTCCTCTGTTAGGTCTGTCATTCCTAGCCTTCAACATGTGGTCTGTTCCTTGTGTTGCAGCTTTAGGTGCAATGAAGAGACAGTTAGGCAGTACCAAATGGTGGATCTTTGCCATGACCTATATGTGTGTATGGGCATACTGCCTGGCTTTAGTAATCTTCCGTATCGGTGGTCTTGTAATGGGAGTTCTGCCATTCAGCTTCTATACAGTTGTTGCATTCATTGTTCTTGGTGTATTTGTTTATCTTCTGGTAAGAAAGGATAATTCCGGATTAACTCCAATCAGAATCCCATCAAGACAGGTTTAGAATATTGTTAGTCTTACTGAGGGGAGTTCCCCCTCAATATCCGTAAGTCCTGATCTTATCGAAGATTGGGACTTTTTTTACTGATAATAGTTGCATACTTGTTCAACTATTGTATAATTAAGATAAAGATTAACAAAACAGGAGTATTTTATGAAGGTTCGCTGCGATATCTCTGGTCTTGACTGCCCACACTGTGCTGCAAAGCTTGAAGGTTTGCTGCAGAAGGAATTTGCAGGTGCTAATCTAAATTTTGCCATGGGATCACTGGTTTTAGATGTAAACGGTGATGGCGATGAGGAAGAAATTGTAGCAGCCGCTCAGAAAATAGCTGACGGCTTTGAAGATGGTATCTCTATTGAGTTAAGAGATTAGACAATAAAAATACGTGGGAGCTCCACGTTTTTTTATAATATAATAGTTGCATAATTGCTCATATATAATATAAAAGGAAATATAATGCTGCCTTTTCAGGAAAAACATGAGAAATCTCTTTTGGGTATTGCTTTAATTGCAATGCTGGTGCTTATTTACAATAAGTATCTGGTTCTTTCTCCAATGCCTCTTGTCTATCAGGCGGTAATGGCTGGAGTTGCATATCTACTGATAGCATCAGATGTGCTTGTAAGTGCTTTTAAAACACTGTTCAAGCAAAGACGAATGTCAGAGCAGTTTCTGATGATGATTGCAACATTTGGTGCTTTTGCTCTGTGCGATCTTCCTGAAGCTCTGGCGGTCATGATTTTTTACAAGATAGGGGAGCTTTTCGAAGAGTATGCCTCTGGTAGAGCTCATAATGATATTTCTTCGCTGGTTAAGCTTAAACCTTCCTTTGTAAGACTTGTAGATGAGAACGGTAATGAACAGAAGGTTAAGCCTCGTCAGGTGAAGATAGGTGATGTCTTCAAGGTCTTAAAGGGAGAGGTTATTGCTATAGACGGCAATCTCTGTGATGATACTGCTGCTATTGATACATCTGCGCTGACCGGTGAGTCGGAACCTAGACTTTATACCTGCGGTCAGTCTGTTCCTTCAGGCTGTATTAATCAGGGACAGGTGATTCACTTAAGAGCCAACACACTATCTAAGAATTCTTCAATAACACGTCTTCTGAATCTTATTGAAGATGCAGCAGCCTCAAAATCAAAGCCAGAGAATCTTATCAGACGTTTCTCCGTATGGTATACCCCTCTGGTTGTTGGCTGTGCTGTTATTCTGGCATTGGTCCCTCTTTTCTTTCAGCAAGCTGAATTCTCCGACTGGATTGAGCGTGCACTGGTTTTTCTTGTTGTATCCTGTCCTTGTGCTCTTGTTCTGTCTGTCCCCCTTTCATTCTTTGGTGGTATGGGAGCTATAAGCAGAATTGGAGTTATTATCAAGGGCTCTATTCATATTGAAACTCTTTCAAAACTTAAGGCTATTGCCTTTGATAAGACCGGAACTCTAACCTACGGTAAATTTACAGTAAATAAGATTCATTCAGAATCTCTATCAGAGGATGAACTTTTATCCTACGCTGTAAGTCTTGAGAAAAACTCTACTCACCCAATTGCCTTATCCATTGTTGAGTACGGAAGACAAAGAAAGGTTGAGGAGTATGAAGTCGGTTCTGTTATTGAAAAGTCCGGTATGGGGCTTGAATCTACCATTAACGGACATGATGTGAGAATTGGCAGAAAAGAATATATAAGCAGTAGCTGTGGTGCTTTTGAATATAACGAAGAAGATGCGGAAAGCTCCTATGTTTATATATCTGTGGACAACCGCTTCTCAGGTGTAATTGCTATTGCTGATACTCTAAAGCCATCGGCAAAACTTATGCTGGATTCTCTTCATGCTCAGGGAATTAAAACAGTGCTTATCAGTGGAGATAAGAAGGCGGTTGCAGAGGCTATCTGCAGAAAGCTTGAGATAAGAGATTGCTATTACGAACAGACTCCTCAGGGAAAACTGGATACCTTAAATTCCCTTAAGAGAACTCTTTCTCCTGTAGCCTTTGCTGGTGACGGCCTTAATGATGCTCCGGTAGTATCAGCCTCAGATGTTGGAATCGCCATGGGGGATATAGGTTCAGCCTCTGCAATTGAAGCTGCAGATGTGGTGATTATGCATGGTGATTTAAGTGCAATTTCCAGAACCGTAATTCTTGCTAAAAAGACCTATAATCTGGCTATTTCTAATATGTATTTTGTAATGCTGGTTAAGCTTCTGATCCTGATGTTAGGTGCTATTGGTTTTGCCAATATCTGGCTGGCTATATTTGGTGATGTAGGGGTGCTTATCCTGGCAGTATGCAATGCTATGAGAGCACTAAGCTTTAAGTGAAGTTATATCTCTTTTTCTTAATTTAAACAGTATTCCACGGATTTGAGCAATTCGTGGAATTGAATTTTTTTTCTGATCTGTCATTTGTAAACCTCATGTCTGTCTGATTCGGATTTGTTTACAACGATAATGTTATTTCAGCTTTACTTTTAAAGCCTCCCATTGTGCTTCCGGAATTCCCATAATTCTTAGAGCTTCATCTGTCTTATAACCATTGGCTATCATATTGCGTAGGATTCTAATCTTTTCTTCCTCTCGACCTTCTTCTCGACCTTCCTCTCGACCTTCTTCTCGACCTTCTTCTCGACCTTCTTCACGTGCTTCTTTAAGCCCTATTTCAAATCCTTCTTTAAATTTCTGTTTCATCATGCTCTTATAGTCAAGAATTTCCATCTCACGATTTATTAGAGCCGCATAATTGTATTTTTTATCCTGATCTGTCATTTGTAAACCTTATGTCTGTCTGATTCGGATTTGTTTACAACGATAACGTTATTTCAGCTTTACTTTTAAAGCCTCCCATTGTGCTTCCGGAATTCCCATAATTCTTAGAGCTTCATCTGTTTTATAACCATTGGCGATCATATTGCGTAGGATTCTAATCTCTGCTTTTTCTTCACCATGTACAATCCCTTCCTCTCGACCTTCCTCTCGACCTTCCTTTCGTCCTTCTTCCAATTTTTGTTTCATCATGCTTTTGTAGTCAAGAATTTCCATCTCACGGTTCAGATAAGCTGCATAATTTTCTGGATCTTTCATAAAGCTGTTCCTTATATCGATTGCCTTACTTAGAATCTGGTCACTCTGCATTGTAGCTTCATCTCTTCTGGTAAGCTTACCTGAAAAATAGGCAAGCCACTTTTCAGCGCGACTCATTTCCGAGATTTTCTTCATTTTAAACTTCTGAAGCTCAAGAAAATGAAGCTCCAGCAGAGAGGTTATCGGTTCTCTGTTCTCCATATTACATATTTTAGCAGTGGTGTGTGGCTCCTGCATTGAGCTATCTGTAAATATATTAAATTTAAGCACGTTTATGCAGATGACCGGCTTGAGTTCATCATAGCTTTCGCCTTTAACCAGTGTTCCCTCATATAGCTTTGACCAGTAGAATAGACTTCTGCCTATCCATGAACCTTCATTTGCAACCTGAATTTCAATATCTATCTGCTCTCCGGATACGAGCGTACAGCAGATATCCAGTCGGGAGATTTTTCCATAAGAATTTTCGGCGTGTAATTCTGTATCCGTGTAGTTAAGGTCAGTAATCAGATTCTCGCCTTCTCTCTGTAGAATAGCGTTTAAGAAATCGATAAGAATATCCTTGTGCGAGAACAGTTTCTTGGCAAAGGCATCATTGGTGGTACTGATATGTCCGACAG
>NZ_CACVSS010000075.1:0-16002 GCF_902756765.1 uncultured Succinivibrio sp.
TCAGTACGATTTAGACAGAGTAATGAAGCAGAGACAGGCTACCTTACAGGCAGCTCAGGCTTATGCTAAGGCACAGCAGGCGGTACGTGCTTTATCTGCTCAAATGGAAGCTTCTAAAGGAGCAAGTGCTAAATTAAAAGCTGAATACAACAAGGCTAAGCTTGCATCAGACAAAGCGACAGCTGCATACCAGAAACAGAAAGCTTCTCTTACTGCTCTAAATGCCTCAACTGGAATGACTGGTAAGTCTATAAAAGCCTTACGTATGGAAGAACAGCAGTTGGCTACAGCTGTAGCTAAAGCTACCCGTGCGCAGAAATTACAGAATGCAATATCTTCTGTTCAGAAAGCTCAGACAGGGTTCTCGGGACAGATGGCTTCAGGTGGCGCTCAGATTGCCGGTGTTGTTGGCATGGGCATGGCCTTAACTAAAGCTTTACAGCCGGGCCTTGAACTTGAAAAATCAATGTCCTCTCTTGGAGCTACAACTAATCTCACCGCAGAACAGCTGGCAAAAGTACAGGAAAGGGCAATCCTTTTAGGTAGAGATACCATTCTTTCTGCAGATCAGGCTGCAACCGGTATAGAAAAATTTGTACGTGCCGGCTACAGTGTTGAAGAATCAAGCAAGGCTATGGATGCCATGGCCAATCTGGCTATGATTACCGGCAAGGATTTTGCTGAAGCTTCAGATTTTGCCTTAAAATCCATGAAGGCTTTTGGTCTTGGTGCCAATGATTCTGCAAGATTAAGTGATGTTCTTGCTGTTGCTATGTCCAAGAGTGGATTATCTGCAGATCAATTATCTGAAAAACTCGGTGCTGTTGGTCCTGCGTTAAGTCAGATGGGATTAAGCTTTGAAGAGTCTGCAGCAATGGCTGTAGCTATGGATAAGGTCGGCCTTGGTGCTGAAGGTCTTAAGAAGACTATGATCTCCTTAATGGCTCCTACTTCAGCGCAGTCTAAAGCTCTTCATGAATTAGGACTTTCTTCTCTGAAGGCAAACGGAGAACAGAAGTCCACCATGGAGATTATGACTGATCTCTCTGCCATATTACAGAAGATGCCAAAAGAAGCTCGCAATGCTCAGCTCACCAAGATTTTTGGCTCCAAGAACATGGTTGAGACGGGCAAGCTTCTGGAAAGTATCTCTAATGGTGCTCTTCCTGATTTAATTGCTTCTATGAGTGATTCAGGAAAAGCAGCTGAAATGGCCGGAAAGATGATTAACAATCTTGATGGTGATTTTAAGGGATTAGGCTCTGCGATTTCCTATAGTGCCATTAGAGCATTCGAGGCATTACAGCCAACGATGAGAACGGTCGTACAGACTGTGGCAAGTGGTGTTACATGGGTCGGTAATTTTACAAAAGAACATAAGACTCTTGTTAAATGGCTGGGAATTGGTGCTGCTTCATTAGGTACAATCCTTTCTGTTTTAGGTGCATTTAACCTGCTGATTGGCGGTACTGGTTATATAGTAATGTCTTTTGTCGGTACTCTTCTGAAACTGTACAAAGTATTTACTATAGTTAAGACCGCAATGCTGGGACTTAATATGGCTATGCTTGCCAATCCAATTACATGGGTTATAGCCGGTATAGTTGCCCTAATTGCTATTGGGGTTCTTTTGTATAAGAACTGGGATACCATTAAGGAAAAACTAACAGGTCTCTGGTCTGCTTTTGAAGAGAAATTCCCTGCAATTGCAGGTATTGTTACATCTGTAGTAAAAAGAATTATCTCTATATGGGATGGCTTAAAGTCTGTCTTCAGTAATATTATTGATTTTGTAAAAAACATCTTTTCAGGGGAATGGGGGAAAGCCTGGGAGAATGCAGTTAATATTTTTGGAACTGTTTTCTCCGGAATAAAGGAAGTCGCCAAAGCTCCTGTAAACGGTGTAATTTTTCTAATCAATAAGGCGGTAAGCGCACTAAATGCTTTAAGTTTTTCTGTTCCTGACTGGGTGCCAGGAATAGGTGGAAAGAATTTCAGTTTAAACATTCCAGAAGTTCCTGCCTTAGCAAATGGCGGTATTGCAACAGCTCCGACTCTTGCTCTTGTTGGCGAGGGAAGGGAGAATGAGGCTATTCTTCCATTATCAAAACTTGAAGCTATGCTTGGTGGTAATTCTTCTGGAAACACATCTGCAGTAAATATTACTTTCGCGCCTGTAATTAACATTTCAGGTGGAAACGGTGATCCTTATGCAGATGTTATGAGAGCTTTAAATGAAGGCGGTCAGTCATTGAAACGTGACCTTGAGAGACTGTTTTCTGACAGAGCAAGACTTAACTATTCATAGAACAGTTAAGGACAGATACAGGCAAGAATATAAGAACCTACAAGAATAAAAACGAGAAATGAAAAACCTAAAATTCCTGGCAGGTAATATTCAAAAATATTACCAAGCCTTTGTTTTAGGAGTTTTTTGAGTTCTTGAATTTTCAAATCTTGCTTGTATTCTTCGTAAGATTTTTTCTTAAACTCATAGCCGTAATAGGCTTGCTGTAGTTTTTCCATATCTCTTCCTCTTTTCTGTAAGTATAGTTTATTTTGAGGTTTCTTTTAATGAGCAAAAATTACGTTACTGTGCAGGGAGATACCTTTGATAAAATCGCATACGCTCAAATGGGCAGTGAATATCAGATGAGTAAGCTGATTGAGGCTAATCCTGCTTATTCTCATTATGCGATTTTTCCTTCTGGAATTACCTTAGTGATTCCAGATTCAGATACCACTCCTCAAACAATCAACCCAGAGCTTTTACCTCCATGGAAACGATAGCAAATGTTTTAAAAACAGTAGCAAAAGTCTTTTATGAACAGACTGAAATTACACAGGATGTTTATGCTGACCTTCTGCAGGTATCCTATACAGATAAAGCAGAAGATGAAGCTGATGAGATGACTGTTACTCTAAAAGATGAGACTGGCAAGTGGGCCGGTTCCTGGTCTCCTGAACGTGGGGCCAGTGTAAGGATGGTAATAGCCACAGAGAGTAGAGGTGCTCTTGAAACGGGCAAGATGATGATTGACTCATTAAGAACATCCGGCTCTCCTCGAGTGTTTGAATTCAGCGCGGTAAGCATTCCTCTTGATAATACTATCAGACGTACCCAGAAGAACCGCAGTTTTGAGACTGCAACACTTCAAACGATAGCTGGTCAGATAGCATCAGAATCAAATCTTGAGTTCTTCTGGGACTGTGAAGATGATCCGAAGTACGACCGAACTGAACAAAAGTCCGAGTCTGATTTAGCATTTCTACAGAGACTGTGTAAAGATGCGGGCTTAAGTGTAAAAGTCAGTGCTGAAAAGCTGGTTATATTTGACCAGAAGAGTTACGAAAACAAAACTCCTGTTAAGACTTTTGTACTTGGAGAAAGTCCTATTCTTTCATGGTCTTTTCAGTCTCAGCAGTCTCAGCGCTACCGTTCCTGTACTGTTACATGGAGAAATATTAAAGCAAAAACCAGAACCAGTGCAGTTGCAAACAATAATCAGTCTGCAACCGCTGATTTATACAAGGGAGATAATCCAAAGAAAGGAACTCAGTCCACAAAGACAGAAGATAACGAATATACCTATGTTGATGAATCTGTCGAGGAAAGCGGACAGTGTTACATCCTTAAAAAGAGGGCAACCTCATCTGCAGAAGCTGAGCGAATGGCAAAAGCAAAGCTTAGAGAACTGAATTTAAGACAAACTACCGGATCTTTGAGCGTAATTGGTGATCCGATTTTGTGTGCTGGTTCCGTAATCAAGTTGCTTGGATTTGGATCTTTCGATGGAAATTTCATCATAGAATCAGCTAATCATTCAATCAGTAATTCTGGATATACAACCAGCGTTGATTTAAGACGTGTTAACGAGAAGTATTAGCATGAGTATTTACGGCGAAGAAAAAGCAAATGAAGTTCTCAATACTCTCAGAAAATGTATTCGTATTGGAACAGTATCGAGCATTAACCCTAAAGATCATACTGCAAGAATTGTCTTTGAGGATGAAGGTCATAATGTAAGTTACGACTTGCCAATTATTGTTCCTAATACCTACGATAACAGTGATTATCATATGCCTGATATCAATGAGGATGTACTTTGTTTATTTCTTCCAGATGGGATTGAGGATGGTTTTATCCTTGGTTCCTGGTATGCAGGAGAGGTTAAACCTCCATGTGATAATCCTGAAATCAGAAGAGTGAAGTTTAAAGACGGAACCACCATCAGCTACAACAGAGCAACACATGAGCTTGATGCTAAGTTAGAAAATACTCTAATTCATGCCGATAGAAGTAATGTAAGTATTATTGCACCTGGAGACATTACCCTAAAAGCAGGAGGAACTGTAACTATACAGGGTGCTACTGTTAATATTAACTAGGAGTATATATGCCAGCTGTTACAAGAGTAGGGGATAACAATACAGGCCATGATGACTGCCCTCCTATAGCGTTAGCGAGTGGTTCTTCTGATGTGTTTACCAATGGAATACCTACAGGGCGCGTAGGTGACCCCTATAACCCTCACGGTTGTCCTGCACATGTACCTCATGTTGGAAATATTGCCGCAGGTGCTCCTCACGTATTTATTAACGGTCAGGCTTGTGGTCGTGTAGGCGACCCTGTTACCTGTGGTGGTTCTGTAGCTGTAGGCTCTCCAAATGTTAATGTGGGAAATGGGGGCGGGCCTGTTGGTGAAAATGAAATACAAGCAGAAGTTGTAAAAACAACCTTATGGAATAGCGCTCAAGATACTACGGATAATCCAGATAAAACTATTTTAAGCCTTCCTGAAATTTCCAAAAATATGGCTAATCAGTCTTCAACTGAGATTGATTCTCAGGGGTGGGGATATTTATCTCAAATGTTTGAGAGATGGTTGGCAAATGAAGCAGGAGAATTAGATACAAGCGAGCCTGCTTTCATAATCGATTACGATTGGCTGATTTCCTATGAAGGAATTAGATATTTTCACGATGACCTTGAACAGTCTGCATTAAATGAGGCTGCACAAAATCATTTTACAGAAGAAATAATAAAATATTATCTTGGACAAACTGAATTTGATTGCAGAGAGTCGTTCAATAATAACAGTCCAATATATTGTAACAGTAGAACAGTAAAAGATAGCCTACGATACAATTATGTTACAGCTGAGGGACCGTATGTTTGTCTAGCCTCTTTTATGCTCTATGCTCTGCCAAAGGGGAAAATCCAGCAGCTTGAAGATTATAAATACCGTGTTACAGTTGAAGAAATATATCTGGGAGCATTTGATGAATTTCAATTCCAAAATGAACAAGGCTATCGTTACTGGTCGTATAAAAATAAGGATTTTGCTTTGACAAACTTCTCTTATGATATCAATTACAAGTTATTAAAAAATGAACACTTTAGAGCCTTTAAAAGAAACTATAATAAAGGAAAGGACTTTTATGTAAAATCTAATTTACATAAAGTTGAAGATTTTGAACCAGTGACCTTTGAATTTGAGTACGACGATTAAAATGTTAAAGAAAATCTTTTTATTTTTAATCATGCCTTTATCGCTTTTGTGGCTGATTGGCGTTGTACATACTTATCTTGTATACGGAGAATGGTATACTCAACGTCACAGCCTTTTGGCAGAAATTTTTATAAATACTTTCTTTCCTCTTCTTCAGGGCGGTTTCGATATCTTCTATTATACGATTGGCTGGATGTTTTAACCCTCTGTTTATCTAGAATATTGTTAATCATGAGTAAATTAAAGAATATCATAAATGGAATTCTATTTTCTTGGTTTGTTTGGCTTATTGTTTCTGTTGCTGTTGTAGTTTTTTCTAACTTGTATGTAGAGTCAAGGTCGTTAAGTAATGCTTTTATTTCTGTAGCTTGTAGCACAATTTCTGCGAGTGCGATAGCTTTCTATGTTGATTTTAAAAGTAAAAGGAAACTTGATAAGGCAAAAGAAGCCTGTTGTGAAGAACTTGTAGCAGATATCCATTCTCTTTGTTCAATTTTATATTGGCTATACGTAGAACTAAATAACAATAAATCTCCTATATTGGGACAACAGATTGACTTTAACGATAATATCGAATTTCGCAAAATCCTTGTAAAGTGTCAGAAGCTTCATTCTGATGAAGATGTTGACTTTGACGAATTATGTTCTGTTATAAGCAAGTATATTAAATTAGATCTGTCTATAGAACAAAAGTTGTTTCTTAAAAGATTTTCAGAAAAAAATATTTCCTATTTGGTAAAAAAAATCTTAATAGATATTCAAGAATTAAAAAAAGTTTTTCTGTGGCTAGATCCCACGGTTTTTTTAAATTTCAAAGATGCAGTTAAGAAAAGTGAGGGACTTTTGAATGATGTTGCAATATTATTGCAACCTCCTCAAAATAACAAAGTCACTTTCCATAACATATTGTCTATATTAGGCAATCCAATAAAACAAGTAGGAAAATTCTTAAATCTAGACAAAGACAAAATACATGTCAGAGCAATACTAACATTACCTGAAAAAATAACAGATGTAATTTTTTGATTTTTATTTTTGTTTTTTATTGTAATCCGAGTTTCAGCTTTCCAAAATTGTCTCATTAACTGTGTTTTTTTAAGGAGATCTAGTTCCTGATTTTTTTCTCTAATAACTTATTGCTTTTGCTGGATGGTGTATACTGTTTCTCCTTAGCTCATATCTAAAAGGAATAACTATGGCGGATATAATAGCAACTGTGTGGGATTTTGATAAAACTCTTATTTCAGGCTATATGCAGGAGCCCTTATTTGAAGACTACAAAATTGAGCCTAAAAAGTTTTGGGAAGAGAATAATAATAGGATAAAGGAACTCGAAGCTTCTGGCTTATACGTTAATGCGGATACTTTCTACTTAAACCAAATTTTGCGCTATGTTCGTGAAGGAAAGTTTAAAGGTTTAAATAATGAAAAGCTTAAAAAATATGGGCAACAACAAAATTTCTATCCTGGAGTAGGAGATCTTTTTAAAACTATCAGTGAATTGTCTCAGGAAGACAAATATCGTGAACACGGTATTATTTTTGAAAACTATATTGTTAGTTCGGGGCTAAAAAAGATTATAGAAGGCACCTCTATTATGAAGTATGTAAAAAATGTATGGGGGTGTGAGTTTGCTGAATCAGAAAACGAAAAAGGTGAACTTGAAATATCAGATATAGCGTATAGTATTGATAATACAAGTAAGACCAGAGCTCTTTTTGAAATAAACAAAGGGGTAAATATCAAAGAGCTAAATATTGATGTTAATACAGCTATGCCTCATGAGCAAAGACGAATTCAATTTATTAACATGATATACATTGCAGATGGACCAAGTGATATTCCTGCATTTTCTGTTGTTAATAAACACGGAGGAGCTACTTTTGCAGTTTATCCTACTGGAAATAAAAATGCTTTCAAACAGGTAGAAAAAATGCGAAAGGATGGAAGAATTCAAATGTATGCTGAGGCTGACTATCGTGAGGACAAGACGGCCTATATATGGATATTGGATAAACTAAAAACACAAGCGGAACAAGTTATTGAAAATAGTAGATTAGCCATCCAAAAACTAGGAAAAGGTACTCCCATTCACTTAAGCTAATTTTATAATTGAAATTTACCTGAAAAGCCTCGCGGTTAACTCCAAGAGGCTTTTTTATTGTCTCAAATTAGGAGCGTATATGGCTTTTCTTGGAGTTTTAGGTTTCTTCGGAAAGATTCCTTTTACCTGTAGTACAGAACAGGTAGCAACCTTTAAAGATTTACAGATTCAAAGACAGAGCAGATATGCTACTCATGATGTGTTAGGTCAGAAGCCGGTACATGAATATGTTGGTCCGTCTCTAACCACAATGTCTTTTAAAATACAGCTTCGTTCTTACCTTAATTCCTCTCCATCAGCTTATTTACCGCTTTTAAAAGATATGCTCGAATCTGGTGAAGCTCAAAGACTTCTTTTGGGGCCAAAGTATTACGGTAAATATGTTTTGACAGGTTTCAGTGAAGATCAAAAACATTTCAATGGCATAGGCTTGTGCATTGCAGCCGATGTTTCTCTTCAGCTGGAAGAAGCTCAGGGATTCAGTCTCTTACAGTATTTAAAGAATATGATTTGAGGTGAATATGTCATCAACTCTGATTGTTACAACAGAAAACAAGCTGAATCTTGCACCTAAGAATGAGCGAGAGGAAATTTATCAGAACATCGCCACAATTCTAAAAACAATACAGGGGACAGTCCCGCTTGATAGAGATTTTGGAGTAGATGGTTCCTATATTGATTTACCAATGCCAATGGCAAAAGGGCAGTGGCAGGCAGAAATTATCGATGCAATTGAACGAGATGAACCGAGAGTAAGAGTTTTGAGCATTGATTTTAAAGAAAACTCTATTGATGCAATGGATGGCATCTTATCACCAGTAGTAACAGTGGAGATTATTACAAATGACAGATAAAGTTTTACCTCGTTTTGATATGCCGGAGCTGAATTTCTTAACGGTAAATGCGACCTCAAACGAGCAGAGGATTATATCTAAATATGAAGAGATTTCAGGAAGAACCTTGGCTAACGGTGATCCAGTTAGATTGTTTCTTCTATCTTTAGCTGCAGAAATCACTCAGTTAAGACAGGATATAAATATTGCAGCAAGACAGAATCTCCTGACCTATGCTCAAGGAGATCATCTGGATGCTTTAGGCATTATGGTTAATACCTATAGAATTCCTGCAAAAGGGGCAACGGTAACTTTAAGATATACTCTGTCACAGGCTTTAAGCGAAATTTATGTAATTCCACAGGGAACCAAGGCAAGTGACGGCACCACTATTTTTGAGGTAAATGAAAATTACGAGATTCCTGCTGGAAATCTTTATATTGATGTAATTGCTACCTGCTCGGAAACCGGATCATTTGCAAATGATATAGCTATAGGTGCAATCAACACCATGGTTGACCCTATGCCTCAGATGGAGAGCGTTACAAATACAGAACAGCCATCAGGTGGTGCAGATAGGGAAGACGATTCCGCATACGCAGAACGCATCAGATTGGCTCCAGAATCATTTTCTGTAGCAGGTCCTCATGATAGCTATGAGTATTATGCAAAATCATTCTCTGGTGCGATTATTGATGTTTCCATATATGGTCTGCCTGAACATCCAGGAAATGTTTATATCCATCCGCTCTTAACGGACGGAACTCTTCCTGAAACAGCATTCCTTAACGAATTAAAAGACTACCTTTCTCAGGATGATATTAGACCGCTTACAGATAATCTGCTTGTAACCTCTCCAACAGCGGAAACTTATACAATCAATATCACCTGGTATCTTGATTCAAATGATATTTCAAAGATATCTCAGATTACAGCTTCTGTTTTACAGGCTGTAGAAAATTACAGAATATGGCAGCAAAGTAAAATCGGTCGTGATATTAAGAATATGGCAGCAAAGTAAAATCGGTCGTGATATTAACCCTGATGTTCTAATCAAGATGGTACGTGATGCTGGCGCAAAACGTTGCGTTATAACAGCGCCTGTCTTTACAACCATTGATAAAGATCATGTAGCTCAATGTCCTGCTTCAAATGTGACAATATCATATGGAGGAGCTGAAGATGCATAAATCGGAAGATAAAACACTCCTGTTTGCTCTCCTTCCTTCATCAATAAAAGAAGAACCTGTATTTAAACATTCAGCTCAAGCTTTATATGCCGGCGATAATTCAAAAGATCATCTTAACGATGGTCTTTTTTATTACCGTTTTGATGAATTAAGCAGTGATACTTTAGATCATTTAGCCGCTCAATGGCATGCTCATGTATGGAGAGATTCCTGGGATATTGAAACCAAAAGACAGGTTCTTCGTACTTTAATTCAAACCAAATCTCATCTTGGCACAAAAGGGGCGATTGTAGATGTATGCCAGAGCCTGGTTGGTGCTGCTGCTTCTATTATTGAATGGTTCGAAACAGAACCTCAAAGCACTCCCCATACGTTTATTGTCAAAGTTAATCAGGAATTGACAGGAAGGAGAGTTCCTTCTGAAGTGTTAGCGGATTTAATCAACGGAATTAACTACGCAAAACCTGTGCGTTCTCAATACACACTCGTTCTGGTTAATCAGCCTCTATATTCAGAATTAGATCTATCTTCAGTCGTCAGAATGATGACTTATACCCATTTTTATACAAATCCTACATTGTGGTACGAGATGAACTCCAATAGTTGTTTTAGTGGGGGTTCTCGTAGCATGGCTTATTCTCATTTTTATTCATAATGGAGTTTTACAAATGGCTCAGAATGTTGTTGTTACAAATGCAGGTCTTCAGGCTTTAATCAATGCAGAGCAGACTGGTACAGGTTCTGTTGTTTTAAACAAAGTTATTTTTTCTACAACTGCCATCAATGCCTCAACCGCTTCCGTTTTATCCGATATTACTGATATAGTTGCAACTCTCTCCTCAGTAAGCGGAACTGCAACTTCAGATCATACAATCCACGTCAGTGCTGGTGATACAGGAGACCAGGCATATACTGTTAAGACAATTGGCATTGTAACCGATCAAGATATTCTGTTTGCTGTTGTTAGTTCCGAGACTGGTCTTATTTCAAAAATTGCAACTACTCAGGCTTATGTTTCATTCGATATGGAGCTGACACAGGGTAATCCTCAGTATATTACTTTTGGTGATACCAACTTTTTAAATCCTGATGCAACATTTTCAACAAAGGGTATAGCTCAGTTGGCAACTGAGGCTGAGGCTTTATTAGGCGCAAATAAACAAAAAATAATTACTCCTGCTACTTTAGCTCAGGTTCTTGCTGTGTATGATCAGAGAATACAAGATCAGTTTAAAGAGTGTGGTTTTAATACCGGTGATATCAAGCCTTTAATTTCAAATAATATTAACAATGGCTGGCTGTTAGGAAACAGTGCTGTTGTTTCTCGTTCGGCAAACTCTAAACTGACTCAGTACGCTTATGACAACGGCTTTGTTCGTTCCGCTGCTGAACAGGCTGAGTACGAAGCTGACCCTGCAACCTTCTCTGGTCCAATCTATGGGCCTGGTGACGGCTCCACCACGATTCAGCTTCCTGATTTTAGAGGTCGTTCTTTAATGGGAGCTATGTCTGCTGCAAAGGTGGGTAGATATCAGCCTGAACAGTTACCAAATGTTACTGGTTCAACACAACCTTATGTAGCTTCCACAGGGCTACAAAATAATGGAGCTTTAATCGCTTCTTCGCTTAATGCTTTCAACATAAATGCTATCTTCCAAGCTGGTGATGAGGCTTGGTCTTCACTAACATTTAATGCAAATTCATCAAATGCTATCTACACTGACAACGGGCACGTTTACCAGCTATCGTTAGCCCTCAATTACATAATCAAAGCTTAAACAAATAAGCCCTCGTTATGAGGTCTTTGTTTTAGACTGTTACCGAACATAATTGTTTTATGTCTTGATAATGAAATTCAAAGCGATTGAAGCAGGGTAAACTTTGCCGTTGTTGGTATAGATTGCATTAGAATTATTGGCATTAAAATGTAGATATGAATAGGTATAAGCACAACCACCAGCAGTACCCGTGTTACCGGTAGTAGTCTTATATAAAGCACCACCACCGTCAGTGCCATGACCTACTACGCCAAGAGTGCCAGTATTTGTTACATTTGGCCATCGGTATTGAGGGCCTTATACACTAGATTTTAATGACGTAATTCAAAGCTACTGAAGCTGGGTACACTTTGCCATTGTCGGTGTAGGTTGAGTTTGAATCAAAAGCCGAAAAATTTAAAAATGAGTATCCACCATCAGAACCACTGGCAACGATTGCACGGTCTGTTCCTACAACGCTTTGCGAAAATACTCCTGAAGAAATAACCGAGAACTCCCTTCTAAAAACTTGACTTGCTGTACCTGTAACATTTGGACCAAATGTTACTGGTCAAATAGGTCGAAACTATACGAGCTTAGATATTTATAATGGAGCATTTGCTAGAAATTCAATTTCGGGTCAAGATCTTTCCATAACGATTGCTTCTGGCTCATGGTCGTTTTTTGATTTTAATGCCCATAATTCAAATGCTATTTATACCGACAACGGAAGAGTCAGACCTCTGAGCCTATGTGCGAATTATATAATTAAGTGCTAGACCTAGAGGGCGGACTACCCCTGAATCTGTGTAAATTGAATTTGAACGAGAAGCGTCGAAATAAAGTCCAGTTACATTATTGTCGTTCCCCGCATATCTACCATTTATATTTCCGAGATAAAAAGCTCCGCTAGTGTCACCTCTAATCGCATTTAGGAAACCAGTAACATTTGGTCCAAATGTCACAGGTTCGTTTGCAAGTGAACCTCATGTCGGTATTCCTCGATCAACAGCTTGCGTTACGGGTGCATTTACGCTAGGCATTGTTACGCAAAGAGCTATGATGCTAGACACACAATCATCAGCGCATCAAGTAGGGTTAGATGCTTCTCTATCAAACGCTATTTATACTGACAACGGTAACGTAATTCCTCTATCTCTATGCTTTAATTATGTAATTAAGAGCTAGAGATAGTGGGTAAACGTGGCCGTTATTGGTATAAACTAAAGAAACACGAGAGGCATCAAATTGCAATCCATAACCAGAAACGCCAGTACCTACATAGCCCCACCCTGTGTTTCCTAAGCTAGGAGCAAATGCACCTTGTGGGTAGGGAGCGTTTGGAGCAGGGTTAGTGAAAATTCCACCCATTCCTGAAGTATCCAAGCCACCATAAACATTTGGACCAAATGTAAGTGGATCCCTTGGGGTTAAACGTGGTTGCGACTGTGGCGCTTCCGGTTGTTTTTCTGCGTTTTATGACATCGGCAACAATAACTCAATGGCGTATGCCGAATGGGGAGCATTTCGACAGACAGATTTTTCGCTTAATCGAGCAAATTCTACATATACAGACAATGGCTCAATCCACCCATTGAGCCTTGCCTTAAACTATATTATCAAGTGTTAGCACTTAATGATAAAGTTCAATGCACATGACAGCGGATAGACGTGTCCGCTGTCGGTATAGACTGCGTTGGAGTTGTTGGCGTTAAAATGATTAATAACCCAATTCCCAGTACCGCTATAAGCAAGAGTATTTGTACTACCTGCTGGCGCATCTTGATAAAATGCTCCACCTGTTGACCATAAAATTGTTTCTCCAACATTATTCCTTTTCACAGCAAAAGATCCTGTAACATTTGGACAAAAGAGATCACCTCTTAATTACGTAAAACCCGCCATTAAGAAGTGATTTTTTAATTGTGCCCAGCACAATATTTTATTTCAGTCTTTTACCGAGTGAACCGCTTGTATAAGCTTACTTCCGGAGGAATCCTCGGCACATACAGCACAATACATCGAGAAGATATATTTAAACCATTTCTGATATATCTCTCTACGTTGTTCGAGATAATCTCCACGAAGGTATGCTCTCTCGGTTTGTGAACCATAGACATGAGCAAGGCAATCCTCCGCAACTTCAAACGGAATATTTTGATCTTTAAGCCATGTCCTAGCGGTTGCTCTTAATCCGTGATGGCAGAGTTGACCTTTTAAAGTTGACCGATTCAGGAAGCGTGACAGATACTGTTTGTGAACATGACTTCCTGATGTGAAATGCCACACATAAGCATTACGCTTGTCTGTATGGACAAGTTCTAAGACAGCGAGAATGTCCGGACACAAATGGACTCTGTGAACTCTACGCTTTTTCATAATCTCGGCAGGGAGGGTAAGCGTATCTCCTTCAATCCAGGCCCAGCGAACCGAAACGCACTCAATTGGTCTGAGCATTGAATAAACCGCCCATATAACAAAACAGTGAAACTCCAGCTTTTGACCTTTAAGAAGTACAAACAGCTCACCAAGTCTGTTGGCCTGAATATATGGTCTATTCTTCACTGTATACGGCGCAAATACTCTGGATAACTTCCTGCATGGATTATTGGCAAGCAGTCCGGCACAGACGGCTAAATCAAGTATCTCATTAAGGCGCATTAGTATTCGTTTTAAGGTTGGTGGTCGGTCTTTGAGTGCCAGCAACAGATTAAGAGCAAGTGGAGCTGTGATCTGCTCAAGTTGAAGTTTCTTAAGTTTGGGAAGCAGATAAATCTCAATTCTTCGTTTCTCAACCTCGTAAGAGACAATATAGTTTTTCTTTTTCTGGCACCAGAGCTTAAAGGCATCCGTGAAAGTTAATCCCTTTGATGGTTTTATCTTCAGTTCTTCTCGTTTGAGATGAGCAAGCTGTCGAGCTTGAACCGGTGATAGATCCGGATAAAAGCCTAGAGTTACATCTTTAACTATCCCTCTCACGTTGTAACGAAGCACAAAAGACTTATGACCTGAAGGATAGACTCTCAGGTACAGACTCTCACCGAGTCTGACCGTATAACGTTTTTCTTTAATCTTTATTTTTGACAAATTCATAAAGGAGACTCCTTATGTCTAACACAGCAACTGCATATCAGTTTGACAGTAACGGCTACTATCTAAATGAAACCTTAGTACAGAAAATGGGGGATGATTACCTGGTACCTCCAGATTCCACTATGACAGAACCTACCTTTAAGGCTGGCTTCTGGACCAAGTGGAACGGCTCAAAATGGACTAATGAGAAGATTCCTACCACCTGCGCAGAGGCAATCAAGAAAGGTCTGACTTGTATCTCTAACGGACAGGGTAAGCATAACTACGAGGTTAAAATCTTATTAGAGGCTTTAGCTGCAGCAGACAGTGAACACTATAAAACCGTAGTCTCTGACAATTTCGTAATGACTATCGAGGAGATCCCTGAAAAAACTCTTGATGAATTAAAATCCGAAAAATTAGCAGAGCTTAAAGCAATTTCACAAAAATATACAATCAATGATTGTGATGAGATGTATTTAACATCTAGTTTAGGGTATGCAATAAACGCAGACAAAACTGCACAGGATAATATTAGAGGATTGATAGAGGCTCACGAAGAAACAGATTTAATCAAATATAAGCTCTATGATAATTCTTTTAAAAATGTCACTATTGCAGATTTAAAAATTATGCTTAAAGAGTGCGCCCAAAATGGTGAAAATCTTTATACGCAGAAATTTTTATATCAGGAGCAGATCAACGCCTGCGCCACAAAGGAAGAGCTGGAAGCTATCGAAATCAAGTTTACTATGATGGACTTCAGCCAGTCTGAATAACCAAGAATTAAGCTCCAATTTTTAACGATTTTGGAGCTTATCCATGATTATTTTAATCATTTAATAATTTCGCTATTTCTTCATCTATTTTGGAATTATTCCATTCTATTGATTCTTTAACTAAAACGTGTATTTGATAGCGGTCTTTGTTTTCTATTTTTTCAACAGAAAAATTTTTCCTTTTACCGTTGTAAACGAAATTATTTCCCCAATTCCATGCTATATGAGTAGTAAAAAGCTGATCTTCTGTATCTCTAATTGCAATATTTCTATTAGGGAATTTCTTTTCTAAATCATATAGCGTTAATCCATTTGATTTCATATAAGCACCTTTTTAAGCAGTCTGTTATCGAAAGTCACAGGAGCACTATGGATTTAAGCTGCTTAAATTTATCCTGGACATAACTCTAACACCAATAAAGCAGGATCACTGTTTTGAATCTTACTATTCGGAAATGAAACGATCTCAACTTCCGGAGAAGTATAGAATTCAATAATAGATTGCCACTTTGACATGTCATAATCTGCAGTTAGATAATCTGCAGATTATGTTAAAATTAATATTGTGAATTTTGTTCGTGTCGCAGTGTGGGACACATAATGAAGCTATTTTTTTTAAATGGGGTGCAATGGGGTGCAATACAAAATCATATCCTTAAAAATCAAGATGTTCACCGCTTAATCTGACGCTCATCTTCGGCACCACAGTTCCTCTGATTAACCATGAATGAATTATCTTGTATTTCAATAAAAT
>NZ_CACVSS010000076.1:0-9443 GCF_902756765.1 uncultured Succinivibrio sp.
AAGGATGCAAGCCTGAAGAAATTTGAGGATGTTGCAGCAGAGGTTAAGACTGTTGCTGCTGATGCAATCGCTTTTGACAAGGCTCAGGAGAAACTTGAGGCGATTAAGACTGCTGTATCTAAGAATGAAACTCCTGCAACTGATGGTGTGGTTAAGCTAAATGCAAATCAGACCATTGCAAGAGGAGATGCTGCTTATGATCCTAAGTTCATTTATGATGTATTCTCAGTTGTTAACAAAGAAAACAGCGGTGTTATTTCTTCTAATAAGGGAAATCCTACACTGATTGTTCTTAAGTCAGTTAAGACTGAAGGCGATGCCGAGATTGAGAAATACTCACAGTTTATTCGTGCTCAGCTAGTTCAGTTTAAAGTTGAAAAGGCAAACTCTATGATTCATATGGGCGCAAGAGAGCTAAGTGACATCAAGTACAATGAGGATGCAATTAAGCTTGTTAACAGTCAGAATTCATCTGCTGACTAGTTTAGTTCTGCTCTTAATCTGATGAAAAGACCTCTGGATTGTATAATTTAGAGGTCTTTTTTTTAACCTTATCCTAAATTTATAATTTTTTTATAAAAATTATTTATTATTTGTTTTAGAATGACTTTAGCTTGGACTTATGTCCTATTTTTTTATATTAGTAAGCTAATTGTAAGAAGTTATATTTATAGAGTGGTTCTTATTTTTAGATATAGTCTATGTCTTAGGACGTTAAGTACTCAGGATTTTTAATGTAGGGAGCAGTGCTGTTTTATGAAGAAAGGCTTATTGGCAGGATTACTTGGTTTATTTGTGTGTACAGCTGTTAGTGCTGATGTAATGATTGAAGTTAGAAACGACACCTCTGATGACTGTTCACTGGCAATTAATGCAAGAGCTGACAAAACCAAATGGATTACTCAGGGCTGGTATGTTTTTGCCTCAGGAGAGGAAGCTCCAATTATCCTTAAGAACGTAAATGATATCCACAATGTGTACGTCTATAATGACTGCCGCAAAGGATCTCCTCTGGAGAATTCAGAAACCAAGAAGGCATGGGTAAAGACAAACTACAAGTTCAATGATGAGAATCCAAAGGATCATGAGCCGGGTTATGAGGAAGTAACCTTTGAACGTCTCCAGTCTGAGAAATATCAGATTCAAAACTAAACTGGCATCATTTCTGCATAGAGATCTGTACCTGTAGTTATACGGCAAAGTTTGCCGGTGCGGAGGTACAGATGTCTACTTTAACACTTACTCAACATGTAAACAGGCCTACGCCTAATGTCCATCAGGGTGTTTTAACTTTAAATCATTCTCTGGGCGGTGTTGATCAGAAAAAACACAAGAACGAATTTTCTGAAGCTCTTGCTATTCTTTCCGGGGCTGCTTCACCGGAGGCTTTAGAAGAAATAAGACGAGAAGAAAAAGAGGTCTCTTTAATTGATGACTACTCTGTTCTTCTGAATTCAGATAAATTTGCAGCCCAAAATTCAGATGAAAGCAGCGATAATTCAAGACTCAATACAATAAAGGAAAAATTTGCCGTTCTGCAGGAAGATCCTGTTTCAAAGGACTGGGAAGTATTAAATAATCAGACAAAACCTGATGATTTCTCAATTCTGGATAAACTTGGAGATGGACTGCTGGCTGCGGCAAAATTTGCTACAGGTATGTACTTGGGTAAGCTGTTCTAGAATTTTCTGATTATCAATCTGGATGTGTTCTCTGAACACATCCATTTCTAGTATCTGAATCAGCCAAGACTTACATCCAGGAACATCATCAGAATAAAACCGACTAGAACGGCTATGGTTCCCTTATCTGAATTACCAAGATTATGGGACTGAGGGATCAGTTCTTCAATTACTACGTACATCATTGCACCGGCGGCAAAGGACAGAAACCACGGCAAAAGCGGTGCAACCAGATCCGCTAAGAGTACCACCAGAATTGCAGCAACAGGCTCGACTGCACCAGAGAGACTTCCTAATAAAAATGATTTAAAGCGGGACATACCGTCGGCAAAATAGGGCATGGAGACAGCGGCTCCTTCAGGAATATTCTGTATGCCGATACCAAGGGCTAGAATTGCTGTTGAACTTGTAAGGGTAAATTCCATGGCTGTTGCTGCGGATACACCTACCGCCATACCCTCTGGGATGTTATGAATCGTGATAGCCAGAAACAGCAGGGTATGTTTGCTCAGGGATGATTTTGGTCCCTCAGGGGATTTTGCCAGCACATGCAGGTGAGGCAGTGATTTATCTATGGCAATCAGAAAAATAATTCCAAGTATAAAGCCACCTATGACAGGAATCATTTTATGGGTACCCTCATAAGGGGAATTCTCAATTGCAGGCAGAATCAGTGAAAAAATAGAGGCTGCAAGCATAATGCCTGCACTGAAGCCTAAAGACAGCTGAGTGTAGATTCTGTCCTTGTGCTTAAGCAGAATAAAGACAAAGGCTGAACCTATGGTTGTACATAGAAAAATGAAAAGACCGCTGTAGCAGGCCAGTTTAAAGGTATAAGAATAATCTACAGGCATTTATATTTTCCAGATAATATTCTACTGTTTTTTATTTTCAAGCTTAGGTGATCATTCAAATTATAACCACTTGATAGTTAGTTTTTTATTTTTTGCGAAAAATAAAGTTACCTTTAGCTAACTTATATCATTCTATATTTTCATTTTTTTTGATTCTCGTTAATCGCTATTACAGTATTCTTATCACGTATTTTTATTACAGTATCTGTCTGAACGGGGATTTGCGTATATAATGTAATTAATTGAATGGGGATTTGCGTATAAAATAGATTATTTTAACGGGGATTTGCGTATATTCGTATCAAAAAGGCGGATTGTATAATGAAAAATTCAGTGTTCAAAAGAAAAATATATGAAGAGATCCTAGAATGGAAAGATGCTCGCAGTGACAAATATGCTCTTCTTATAAAAGGCGCAAGACGTGTAGGTAAATCTACCATAGCAGAAGAGTTTGCCAAAAACGAGTTTAAATCATATATCTTGTTGGATTTTGCACATGCTAATAAAGAGATAATAGAATTATTCGACGATACCTATAATCTGGATTTTTTCTTCTTACAGCTGCAGCAGTTAACCGGGACGAGGCTTTATGAAGGAGAATCTGTAATTATATTTGATGAGGTTCAGTTACTACCCAAAGCAAGACAGGCAATTAAGTACCTAGTGGCAGATGGAAGATATAAATATATTGAAACTGGTTCTTTACTCTCAATAAAGAAAAATACAAAAGATATTTTAATTCCAAGCGAAGAACATAAGATTTCAATGTATCCTATGGATTTTGAGGAGTTCTTGTGGGCGATTGGGGATGAAATCACTGCTGAAACTATTAAAACTCTTTTAAAAAATAAGAAGGCTGCAGGAAATGCTATGCATAGAAATCTGATGAGAATATTCAGATTGTATATGCTTATCGGTGGTATGCCACAGGCAATTGAGACATATTTGGAGACGAATAATCTACAGGCGGTCGATGCGGTTAAAAGAGAAATCGTAGATCTCTATGAAGAAGATTTCACGAAAATCGATGGTTCGGGCCTGGCTGGCGATATATATGATGCCATACCGGCAAATCTAAGTGGAAACGCTTCAAGATATGTATTAACTACTGCAAGAGAAGGTACAAGGGCTAATCATGTTGTTGATTTGATCCCAGACATGTTGAGCTCATTCACTGTTAACATTGCTTATCATGCGAATAATCCTAGCGTGGGTTTTGCTTTGGAAAAAGATATTGGAAGATACAAGCTTTTTACTTCTGATGTAGGTCTGTTTGTAACACTTGCGTTTAAAGATAAGAATTACACCGAAAACATTATATATAACAAGTTGCTTTCAGATAAGCTGGATGCTAATTTGGGGTATGTATATGAAAATGCGGTTGCCCAAATGTTAAAGGTTAAAGGCAATAACCTGTTTTACTATACAATGGAGAGTGAAACCTCAAACCATTTATACGAAATTGATTTTCTTATATCTGTTGGTGACAAACTATGCCCGATAGAAGTTAAATCTGGAAATTATAGAACCCATAGGTCGTTAGATGTCTTTTGCGATAAGTTTAGTAGACGTATAAAAGACAAATATGTTGTTCATATTAAGGACTTTAAACGGGAAAACGGTATAAACTATATTCCAGTGTATATGTTGCCATTTCTTTAGAAAAACATATTTATTTGTGGCTGATTTTTGGAAATCATTTCCTGTCGTTATCTTTTTGTATGCCTCTGTATTTTTTTGTTTTTCAGCTTTTCTATAGTAAAATACGCATATTGTTGTTTTACTGAAAAAATATTATGACTGAAGACTCTTATCTTGTTCCTGATTTAAAAAATAACGAAATACATCGTACTGAAATCACCGTAAAAAAGAGTCGTTTTATTACCTCTGTAGGCAGAACTCACGGCGTAGATGAGGCAAAGTCCTTCATTGACAGGATCTGCAAGGAATTTCCTGATGCCAGACACAACTGTTTTGCCTATAATGCGGATAAGCCGGGATCATCCGGATATGCCGGATGTTCTGATGATGGGGAACCTCATGGAACAGCTGGACAGCCTATGCTGAATGTGGTCCTTCACAGTGATGTAGGTGAACTTACCGTTGTGGTTACCCGTTATTTTGGAGGAATACTTTTAGGTACCGGTGGTCTTGTTAAAGCTTATCAGGACAGTGTTAAGACTGCGCTTGAGACACTGCCGACAACTCCGATGGTAATTGTAAAAAAATGCAGCTTTCAGGTAGGGCATTCAGAGGTTAATCTGGTGCTGCGTCTTTTCTCAAGACTTGGAATTACAGTCCTTAATCAGTCCTACACGGATAAGGTTGATTATCTTGTGGAAATTCCTGAGAAGGCTGTGGATGTTTTTAAAGCGGAAATTACTAAAATAACATCTGGTCAGAGTGTGTTAGCATTTCCTGATTAGTATTTGATTTAACTCTGTTACATGGTTTTGGTGGAGATATAAATGCAACTTTTCAGATGTATGTATATTTGCGGATTGATGCTTCTGCCATTCTGTGCAGAGGCTATTACTATGCCTGCACCCCCTCCAGAGCTTTCCGATACTCTGACCAAGTTCAGAACCAAAGAACAGATTAACGAGAGTGTTAATCTTTCCAACGGTTCCTCTGCGGTTGTTGAAGAGCTTGAAGTTGAGTCTGCTCCTTTTGTTCCTGGTGATATCAATGCCGGAATTATGCGTTTATCAGAGAATTACAGTCCTCTGATGACTATTGGTGTTCCTGCCTATGGTTCAAGTATCGTAAGATTCTATGATTTGAATGGTATCCCCTGGGATATTGCCTCTGTTGAGTGTGAAAATCAGGGCTATCTTACCGAGATTACAGCATCTCCATCTGAGCTTCTGATAAAGCAGAATGTCGGTGCTACCACCACCAAGCTTAAGGTCTCACTTTCAAGATATGATTATCCGCTGGTTTTCAATCTGTCTCCTGTAAGACTTGAAAGAGACGGAGTTGCTGTTTCTACTATTGTTAATACTGTTAAAATCAAGAGTGCAACAAATTCCTTCGGATATGTTTATCCGTCAGTTAAACAGGTTCCTCTGCCAAATCCTGATGCTAAGATGGTTAAATTTGACAGTACAGATCTTCAGAAGATTGAGGTTACTCTGCTGGATGCTGTAAGAGCTTTAGATCATGAGTAAGTTCCTGTTTTCGTTTCTTTTAGGAGCAATTCTGCTTGCAGCTCCTACTTCCTATTCTGCGCAGATGCAGTGTCATGGTAAGGCTCAACACTGGAGAGATATAGCCTACAGTACCGGTGTTATGAGCAAATACAAGGATGTTCGTAACTGTATTGCCTGGACTGCCTATCAGTTTGATCTTCCTGAAGAGTTGCTTTATGCCATGCTTGATGTTGAAAGAGGACCAGTCAATGGTAAGTGCCGTAATAATAAAAACGGTACCCAGGACTGTGGTCCTGCCCAGATCAATGATGTAAGACTCAGCGAGCTTAAGGAATTCAACCTTACAAAATCCGATATAAAAAGCAAACCCTGCCATAATGTGTGGGCCATGGGATACCTGTTAAGACGTGAGATTGAAAGGGCCGACGGTAAAATCTGGAGAGGTGTAGGTAATTATCATTACAACTATTCTGCCAATCCGGAAATCCACAATCGCTATATCAGAAAGGTAAAATCATCCTGGCGAAAACTTAATAAAAAGATAGAGAATTACTGCAGTCAGTAACCTATTAAACGATTTTGAGGTATAAAAGTGCTTGTTCTTACTGATGAGCAGCAGAAGATTATTGAAAAGTGTCGCGAACTTAAGCCTGGCGAATCCCTAAAGATTGATGCCTGCGCCGGTTCTGGCAAAACCGCTACCTTAATTGAAATTGCACGAGCTATTCCTCAGGCTCGTTTTATTTACCTGGCCTTTAATAAGGCGATTGTAGAGAATGCCAAAACCCGTTTTCCTCATAATGTAACCATCAGAACCACTCATTCTCTGGCCTACAGTCAGATCATATCCGGAAGCCGCGAGAAGTACACTGTTAAAGCCGGACTTAATATCTTCGATCTTGAACCGATTTTTAAAATCAGACGGGATTTGTACAAAGATCTGTCTCTTGCCATAAGAAAGTTCTACTCCTGGTGTCAGTCTGATGTAAGAGTATTTCCCGACAGTAATACGGAAAAGATATTTCAGGCAATGGAATCTCATCTGATCCCTGCTACTCATGACTGGTATCTAAAAAAATATCAGCTTCTGGATTACCACTATGAGCTGGATGCCTTTGATTTTATTCTACTTGATGAAGCTCAGGATACTAATCTGGTTACTCTGGATATCTTCAACCGCAATCACTGCCGCAAGATTCTGGTAGGTGATACTCATCAGGGCATTTACGGTTTCCGCGGAGCCTATAATGCCCTTGAGAGATTCAAGTCCAACTATAAGCTCCATCTTTCATATACATTCCGTTCGATACAGCCTATCTGTGAGAAGGCAAACTGGTTTTTATCATCTTTTGCTCATGACAGGAAAGAACTGGTTCCTATGAAGTCTGCCTATTCAGCTGAACTTAGTCCAACACCTCGCAATGCTGTACTTACAAGAACCAATGCGACCTTAATTGATTATATTCAGAAACTCAACCGTGAGCAGATTCCACGTTCCTCACTGCTGCGTGATCCATATTTAATTTTTGGTGCAGCTCTTAATATTCAGAACTACCTGGAAGGTAAACCTTTGGATAAGGCCTATCAGTTTCTTGATCGTTTTGATTCTCTTGAGAATATCAAGAATTATGCCCATGACTCTAATGATCTTGAGCTGGAAACAGCAATAAAGATGGCTGAAACATATAAGGGACATCTTTTTGATCTCTACGAACTGGCCAAGAGTATTTATCTGAATAACAATGAAAGAGCTAATATCTTTCTGACAACAGCTCATTCAGCAAAAGGACTTGAATGGGATCAGGTGGTACTTGCCTCTGATTTCTGTCCGCTGTTTACTTTAAAAAAAGATCTCAAGGAGAAAGGCCTAAAAAAACAGGAGATCGAGTTTGAGTTTACTCAGGAGCTTAATCTGTACTATGTGGCTATGACACGAGCTAAGAATACTCTCATAGACCGAACTCCTAATGATGCCTTCTATGAAAAGGCTCTGAAGAAAGCATCAAAAAAAGAAGAGAAGAAAAAACAGATGGAAGAGTCTTTGGAAAAAACTGAGATTAAAGACAGTAATTTTCAAGATGCACTTCTCAGGAAAGCTTTATCTGAGGTTAATGATTCCACAGCAGAGAATAAAGATGCTGTTAATGCCTCTGAAGTCATGAACAGCGATTCTCATGAGTATTCTGCCTCTCGTAAAAAACGTGTATCTGGTGGAACTCCAGGTAAGACCAGAAAAAAACGAAAGAAAAAAAACACAAAACTTTCTAAGAAAGAGCAGTAGTTTCTCTTTGAAATATTCTTAATGTCTATATTGTTTTGTGTCCTTCCAAACGTTTTTTTGTTCCTGCCAATGCGCTATAATCAGAAATGTCGATGTAACTCATACTGATCCTTATAAATTAAGGGGATAACCTTTGAATTTCTTTCATAATATTCTGGCTGTTATTGAATACAAACAGGTTAGACAGCCTGCCTTAGACAGAGCTCTGGCTTTATATCAGTATGCCAAGGCTCATAAGAAGAATGCTGATATCAGGATTACAGCTGTACTTCCTGTTGCTCAGGAAAACTGGAATATTACTTCTATTCTGGCTGTTGACAGGGAAGAATATGAAAGAAGCTATAGGGAAAAGCTTGAAAAATGGCTTAAGGCCTACCTTGCAATCAACGCCATGGGCGTAAAGATTGAAAGCAGAGTATTATTCTCAAAGGAAGTTGGAAAAGAGATTGTATCGCTGGCCAAGGAGCTCTGTGCAGATATTCTGATTAAGACTGCAGATATTCATGGTGTACTTGATAATGTTATCTCAACACCTCTGGACTGGCAGATGCTGCGCCATGCCCCGATTCCTGTATATATCGCAAAAGATCAGATCTTCACTCCAAAGGGTAAGATTGCTGTTGCAGTTGATCTGAGTGAACCTGACGATGAGCTTTCAAGACTTACCAATCTGAGGCTTCTGAGAGAGGCTCAGTATTTATCTACATTTACCGGCTGTAAGATTGTAATGATCAATGCAGTCCCTCCTATTATTCCTCCAATTGCAGTGGATATGCCAGGTTTCACCCCTGACAGTCTGTATGATGAGTCCTTAAAGGACAGCTGTCATAAGGCTCTGGAGTTTGCTAACAGACATAAGATCAAACCAGAAGACTGTCATATTGCCGAAGGGGCAATTGACGAAGTCATTTTATCCAAGTGCGAAGAGATAAAGCCTACCGCACTGTTTATTGGAACCTCTGCAAGACGTGGTATTGCCAGCGCAATTTTAGGCAATATCTGTGAAAGAGTTGCTGACAGTATTGATTGTGATGTCTTTGTTGTAACTCCTAAGGCTGTTGTTAGAGCTGTTCCTACAACCACTCCATCAAAAAGTTTCTAATATGCAGAACGATAAGAATCTACCTGAGCAGGCTGATGCTTACGCCCGTAATGTCAGCCCTTACTTTAATATTGAAGATAAACAGGAAAAATACAAGGCAGATAAGCTCTTCAAGCGTCTGCGCCGCAAGGTTGGTCATGCCATTGGTGATTACGGCATGATTGAGGAGGGAGATAAGATTTTAGTCTGTATGTCAGGCGGAAAGGACAGCTATGTCCTTCTGGATATGATGTTATCCCTGAAGCGTTCTGCCCCGATTGATTTTACACTTATCCCTGTACATATTGACTCAGGCTTCCCAAATGCGCCAGAGCACCTTCTTGAGGACCATCTGAAAAAGGTTGGTCTTGAGTATCATATGCTGAAAAGACC
>NZ_CACVSS010000077.1:0-9357 GCF_902756765.1 uncultured Succinivibrio sp.
GATCACTGTTAGATGGTGGACAAAGTATTATGGCAGAGGTGATAGAAATGGACAGAATTTTATATCAATTTATGGTCATTATTACTTAGCAGTAACAAGGTTTAAGACTGTATTAAGACTTTGCTACGTTTGGTTCAAGACTTTGTTTACAAGAGGTTCATGAACTCAAATTTTTTCCAGTTGAACGACGCACAAATTTATACCTCAAATCTATAACATCAATTTTTGTGTGATCTGACCAAATTTCCACTAAACGCTAATAAAAGGTTCTTGCTCACTCAAGTTATATTAAAAAAATATCATATATAAAATATCCTTATAAAATATAATAAATAAAAAAATATATTTCACGAAACTAATATATAGTTTACATGAATAAAAAATAAATATATAATCAATAACAACAAACAAAAATATTTTAATTTTTAATTGATTGAATCTGTTCTGAGGAGTTTTATATTTCTTATGAAGTTTGATTTTGATGATTTAACAAATCTTCGTCATTACAATGAAACCTGGAAATTACTTAACGCAGAACATGCTCCTTTAATTCTGTCTTTTTTACATCAGGCTTTCGTTAAGCGAGGCATTACTATAGCGCCTGAATCAGAATTGTGTCAGATTCTTGAAAATGTGATTTTTCAGGCAACTAATGGCAGAAAGCTATTTCCTAAAACAGCTGTTTCTTATCTTACAGAATGGTCCTCTGAATCAAAAAGATGGTTGAAGAGAACTTACAGAAATGGTGCGGACGAGCCTTTTTATGATATTACTCCAGCCTCGCAGAAAGCCATTGAGTTTATTAATTCTCTTCACAATTACTCCTTTGTTGGTACTGAATCCAGATTCAGATCAATTATTGAACTGCTGCGACAGATTACCTTAGGTACTGTTGCCAAACCATCGGAAATCATCAGTGATCTTGAAGCTCAGATTAAAACTCTTACCGAACGGCTTGAAAATGCAAAACGTGGACAGATAGGCAGACTGTCAGAGATTGAAGTTCTGGACAGATTTCAGCAGTTTGAGATGCATGCCAGAACCTTATTGTCTGATTTCCGTTCGGTGGAGTACAACCTTCGTGATCTTGATAAGGGCATCAGACAGAAAATTGCCAAATGGGATGGTTCTAAAGGAGAACTCTTAAGTGAGGTTCTTGAGAACTCGGATGGCATTGAGAATTCTCAGCAGGGCAGAAGTGTTGCTGCCTTTTCTTCTCTGCTTTTAAATCCTAACCTTCAGGACGAAGTCCGTTCCATGATTGATGAGCTTTATGAGCTCTCTTCCATAAAGAAGATTAACTACGATCAGAATGTTAAGAATGTGTATCCAGGGTGGATCGCCGGTAATGAGCATATCCAGAAGACCATGGGCGCCCTGTCCAAGCAGCTTAAGCACTTTATAGACGATAAGATTTTTTTGGAAAACCGCCGTATTCTTGAGCTGCTTAGAGATATCGAGAAGAACGTGATTGATAATTCTCTTTTAGATGATAAAGACTTCCTTGACGGCTTTACCGATTTTTCAATTGAACTGCCTCAAGCTTCGATCAATCTTCCTTTTGAAAGAGTTATTTATACACCAAAAGAAAAAATCAGTATTAACTCTGAAGCAATTGAGGTTGGTGCAAATGATTCTAATGTAGACAGGTTATTTGATATTTCAGCGGTTGACAGAAATGAGCTGATGCACAATATCAGGATTCTGTTATCTGATAAGGATGATGTTGCTCTTTCCGAGATAATTCAAAAGTATCCTCTAAAGCAGGGGCTTACCGAGCTTATCTCTTACTTTAGTGTCTTAAATGATAACTTTGAGATAAGGGAGGATCCCGATATTGAAGATGAGATTATCTGGTCATCGCAAAGCGAACCTGAAGTTATGCGCTGTACCAGAATAAAGAGAGTCTACATTAGAGAAAGACTCTAGTTACCGCAGAAAACATAATTGATGGCTGAGAGGACAAGAGGTTGGTTGTTTGTAAAAGATAGTAAGTTTTTTTTGCTTATATTGAGATTTAATTTTCAATGACAGATTTAAGAGCATGATGTTTTAACAGGAAATATTATGGGACACAGTTTTTTTTATACCGGGAATTTAGATTCACAGACAGATCTGAATACAGATGATCTATCAGATATATCGGACTCAACTGAATTGTCATCATCTGATACAGCTGTAAGTGCTCCTCGCTCACGTGGATACTATGAGGTAGGAACTATTGCCGCTTATCTGCTTAGAGGAGTTATCTACCGGCAGGACAATGCGGCTTTATGGAACAGCCTGACAGAACAGCAGAGTAAAGTTCAGGATTATGTCATGAAACTTGGTGTAAAGCTTGTTGTAGATGATAATGAGGGCTATGCGTACCTGCGCTCCTTAACTGAAGATGAAATGCCTGATGTTAATCATTTTCCTCCAAAACTTATGTCCAAACGTCAGCTCTCCTTTAATGTAAGTTTTATGCTCTTACTGCTTCGTCATAAACTTGTGGAGTTTGATTCTGAAGCCAACGGCGATACCAGACTTGTATTGAGCTATACCTCTCTCTCAGATCTGATTATGACCTATTACGGAAACAGAAGTAATGAGGTAAAACTTCAGAATCAGATTGAAGGCATCATCAATAAAATTGTTGATCTTGGTTTTTTAAAGCCATTACAGGATAAAAAGGCAAAAGGGGAACGTTATTATGAAATCATGCGAATTTTAAAAGCATATTTTGACGCTCAGACCATATCCGATTTCAAGTCAAAAATCCTGGAGTATCAGAAGGTTATGGCAGATAAGAATTCAGAGGAAGCATAAAAATGCAGCAGCTTGAACGAAACACAGACGGCTTTAGATTACATCACGTTGAAATTTATAACTGGGGCACATTTCATCATAAAATCTGGACACTGGAGCTTGACGGACAGAATGGGCTTCTGACAGGCGAGATTGGTTCAGGTAAATCTACAATGGTTGATGCCATAACTTCGCTTTTAGTGCCTTCCCAGAAGATTGTTTTTAATAAGGCTGCAGGAGCAACTTCCAAGGAACGTGATCTACGTTCCTATGTCATGGGCTATTACAAATCCCAGTCAGGAGAATACGGTAATCTCAAGCCGGTTGCTCTTCGCCCTGATTATAAGGATTATTCTGTTATTCTGGCGGTTTTTCATAATGAGGAACTAAAAAAAGCAGGACACGAGGACTATGACATTACTCTGGCTCTGGCTATGTTTATGTCAAATGCAAAAGCTCAGCCGGATAAGATTTTTGTAACCGCAGAGAAGATTTTGAGTATCAAAGAGCATTTTTCTGATTTTGGAAAAGATCCCTCTTCACTAAGACGTAAACTCCGTCAGCATAAAGCAGAAATCTTTGATTCTTTTCCTCAGTATTCTGCCTGGTGGAAGCGTCGTTTTGGAATTGGTGACAACGATCAGGCGATTGAGCTATTTGCTCAGACCGTATCTATGAAGACTGTTGACAATATTTCTTCATTTGTTCAGTCCCATATGCTGCAGAAGGTTGATACCGATGAGAAGATTGAAGATATTATTGACCGCTTCAATGATTTGAACTCAACCTATGAGAGTGTATGTAAAGCAAGAGACATGATGACTCTGCTAGAACCTATGCAGGAAACCGCGCAGGCTTTAAATCTGTATGTCAAGGAAATGGAACGATATGAGCTTGCCAAAAAAGAGCTTGATCCTTATGTTGGAATAAAACGTCGAGATCTTTTGATATCAGAGATTCAAAGTAAAAAGAATAATCTTGAAAAACATAAGGCTCAGCTTGAGGCTTTAGATTTAAAGAATACCGATCTTGAGGATGAGTTAGAAAAGACTAGGGAAGATCGCCGTAAAAATGGCGGTGAACAGCTTGAGTCCCTTGCCAAGGCAATTAAAGATCAGGAGCACATTATTGCAGTAAAAAAGGAGCGTTCAAAATCCTATGAAATGCTGCTGAAACTTTTAGATCTGAATCTTCCTCGCAGTGTTCTTGGTTTTGCAGAACAGAAACAGAAACTGGTTTTAAGAACCCAGGAACTTGAAGAGTCTCATAACTCTGTTCAGCAGGAAATGATTAGAAACGGTGCTAAAAAAGAACTTCTATCTTCTAAGATAAAGGAGTTTAGTGAAGATCTTGAATATATAAAGGCTCATCCAAGTAATATCTCTGTGTCTCAGTTGAAACTCCGAGAGTTGATCTGTGAGGAGCTGGGAATAAATACCGAATGTATGCCTTTTGTCGGCGAGCTGATTGAAATTAAGGAATCTGAAAAGCTAAAGTGGGAAGGTGCCATTGAAAGAGTTCTGCATGGTTTTGCTTTATCTATGCTGGTACCGGAAGCCTATTATTCAGAGGTACTGCAGTATGTTGATTCTCACAATTTAAAGGGGCGCCTGGTATATTTTAAGGTTGTAAAAGATTTCAGATATTCAGGTAAGGCTCCTTATCCTGATGAGCTGAGAAGTAAACTTACCCTAAAGGATAAGGGTGAGCTTACAGAGTTTGTTCGTCAGCATTTAGATGATAACTTTGCCTATATCTGTACTGAGGATTATAGAGAGTTTAAGCGTGAACACAAGGCAATTACACCTCAGGGACAGATAAAATCAGGTAATCGACATGAGAAGGATGATCGTCATAGTTTAAATGACAGAAAGAATTATGTATTAGGCTGGAGTAATACCGACAAGCTGATGCTTTTGACTAAAACACTTAGTGAACATAATGAGGAGCTTGAGATTCTCAAAAGACAGTCTAAAGATATAAAAAACCGTTTTGATGAGTTACAGAATACTGTCAGAGTCTTTGCAAAGCTTGAAGATTATAAAAGCTATGATGAGATTGACTATTTAAGTCAGATGGAAAAACTCAAAACTTTGAATGCAGAATATCAGAAGATTGAAAGCGGTGCTGATATTTTCAGAATGCTTAATTCTAAAATAGAACAGCTTTTAGCTGATATCAGAGAACTTACAGAAGAAAAGAATGAGCTTATAAGAAAATCAGGTAATCTTGAAGGTGAGATCGATATATATGAAAAGGATCTTAATGCTCAGAATGAAGAATTAAATGCCTATGGGGATAATCAGATATTTTCAGAAGAGCTTTTAGATAATCTGCTGCAGAAAGCCCTTGGGGATAACAAGTCATTAACTCTGGGTCAATGCTCTAAAGTCAGTCGTGATATAAATCATGAACTCGACAGACTCCATTCATTTAACAGAAACAAGGCAAGTGCTCATGAGAAAAAACTTATAACCGATATGTCTGCATTTAATCACCGTTATGAAGTTGAAACACAGGAATTTGATGCTGCAGTTCAAAGCTGGCCTCAGTATGAAGAACTTCTTTTAAGAATTAAAAAGGATGATCTGCCACGTTTTGAAAGTCTTTTTAAAAAGAAGCTGCGTGATAACACCCTCAATGATGTGGCTACCTTAAATGCGTTTCTGGATACTGCCTCAAGTGAGATAACCAAGAGAATAACCGTTATCAATAAGGCACTGAAAACTATTGAATATAATCCAGGTAGACATATTCAGCTGGTTACTATCAATTCTGAGGATCAGGAGATTAAACAGTTCCGTTTTGACCTGCGTCAGATGATTGATAACCGCACTGAAATTGATACAGGTTCTCTGCAGATCTCAGAAGAGCGTTTTATGCGTGTAAAGGAGCTCATCGAAAGATTTAAGGGGAGACAGGATTCTGTTGAAGCGGACAGAAGATGGAGACTTAAGGTTACTGATGTTCGTCGCTGGTATGAATTTGCCGCTCAGGAGCTTTATGACGCAGATGACTCTCAGTATGAATATTATAAGGACTCATCAGGAAAATCGGGTGGACAGAAGGAGAAACTTGCTTATACAATTCTGGCTACCTCTCTTGCATATCAGTTTGGAACTGGCTTTGAGGATAATTCATCCAATCGTTCATTCAGATTTGTTATTATTGATGAAGCTTTTGGCAGAGGCTCTGACGATTCTGCAAACTTTGGTCTAAAACTCTTTAAGAAACTTAAATTGCAGCTGCTGGTTGTAACTCCTATGCAGAAGATTTCAATAATTGAACCTTATGTTGAACACGTAGCTATGGTTTCAAAGAATGAGCTTAATTCACAGTCCTCAGTCAGAAATCTTACAATTAAGGAATATCGTCTCCTTAAAAAACAGCGAGAGCTTGTAAACAATACTTCTTCTGTTGAAACTGTATTATAAGGTGGAAACAATGGATAAATGGTCAGATAAACAGGCTGTTAAGCAGAAAGCTCTTGAACTGTGGAATAAAGGGGTAATTCTAAAAATGCTTCTTGAGGAGAGAAATCTTTTAAAGATGGATCTTCTAAGTAAGGAGCATCCTCTTAAAATTAAAATTGATGGACCAAAATCAGCAGATATTAAAGACGATTTTGAAAAAGCAATGCTTTTTAGCAGTAAATGGTTTATGCAGTCTGATTTAGAGGTCGAATATACAGAGATATCATCTAGACTGATGGGACATCAGAAGGTTCCTGCTTATGTTGTGTTTTACAGCATATATGATTTTCTGGCATTTATAGGAAAGCGTCAGGAATATGAACGCCTCCGAAAAGCTCTGATGTTCATGCCGCCTTACCTTGTTTCTTATATCAGAAAAAAGCCTCTGTCATATTTAAAATACAGCAGTATTTTTTCAAAGCTTACCCTTATTGTTAATTACCTTATTAGACATCCTCGACCAGGAATTTATCTGAGGGAGCTTTCTCTCCCTTCGGTCGATACCAAATTTATTGAAAAACACAAGGGGATATTAAGCGAGATTCTTGACAGTGTGCTGCCACCTGAATTTATTGATCAGGATGAAAATCGCAGTAGTGGTTTTGAAAAACGTTACGGTTTTCTATGTAAACCTGAAAGAATAAGATTTAGAATTCTTGATCCGAGAATAAAGTTACCCTTTATCAGCAAAGAGTGTCCCGATGTAACCCTAGATTCACAGAGTTTTGCCGGTTTGACTATAGACTGTCAGTATGTGATTGTCTGTGAAAATGAGATTTCTTTTCTGTCCCTGCCTAAACTTCCTTCATGCATTGGTATATTTGGTTCCGGTTATGGCTTTTCTGCACTGGGACAGGCTCAGTGGCTTAGGTCAAAAAAGATTATCTACTGGGGGGATCTTGATACACATGGTCTGGCTATTCTGTCTGAATTTCGCAAGACGATGTTTCCCTGTAAGGTGGATTCTATTCTAATGGACTTTGATACCTTAAATAAATACAAACAATATTGCGTTGAAGAGCCTAAAGCACGAAATAATGAACTTATGTCTCTTAATGAGAATGAATCTCTTGCATATAGAGCTTTAGTTGAGAATAAAATTGGAAAAGAAATTGGACTTGAGCATGTTCGATTAGAACAGGAATTCATATCCTGGGATGAGGTTACAGATATTTTGAAAAAAAGAATTGGTGAATTGCTATGACTTTAGATGAGCTAAAAAAAGGCGAAAGTGAATCTGTAGAATTTAAAAAGAACATTCCTCAGGATCAGGATAAATTCTTAAAAACAGCTATTGCCTTTGCCAATGGTGCCGGTGGCAGAATCGTCTTTGGAGTAGAAAATAATTCCTGGAAGGTTACAGGTTTTTCCGATGATGAAGTGTTTCAGAAGTTTGATGCAATTGCCAACAGTATTTTTGATGCCTGTTTTCCAGCGGTTGTTCCTATTATGTCCATTGAAGAAATAGACAACAGAAAGGTTATCGTTGCACAAATAAGAGCAGGAATGTCGAAGCCTTACTATCTTCGTTCTGAAGGCATGATGGATGGAACATATATTCGAGTTGCCGGTGTAACCAGAAAAGCTGAACCTTATATGATTAAGGAACTGCAACTAGAAGGTTGTAACCGCAGTTTTGATACAACTCAGGTAGTAGGCGAGATTACCATATCTGAAATTAACTCTCTTTGTGAAAGAATGTATCAGCATGCTCTTGAACGATGTAAGACTGATGAACAGCGCACTGAGTTAAAAAAGATCACTTTGAGTCAGCTCGTTTCCTGGAAAATTGTTGTACAGAGTAATGGCAGATATTTTCCAACTAATGCCTGGCTGTTACTTACTGGAAATTTTGAGGATTTGATCCCAGATGCCTATATTCAGCTAGCCTCATTTAAAGGAACGACTAGAGCTGTTTTCCTGGATAAACAGGATGCTAAAGGACCAATTGATATGCAGATTGAAGACGCAATGATATTTGTTAAAAAGCATATCAATCTAGGCTCAAGAATTGATGGAAAGTACAGAGAAGATTTCTATGAATTACCGATTGATAGTATTCGTGAAATGATTTCTAATGCCGTCTGTCACCGTTCTTATCTATCTCCCGGGACAATTCAGGTCGCAATTTACGATGACCGTCTGGAAGTTACCTCTCCTGGCAGATTAAGTCCAGATCTTTCTATAGAGCAGATTATAGCTGGTAACTCAAGAATCCAGAACTCAGCGATAGGCGCAGCTTTTTTCTATATGCATATCATTGAGAAATGGGGAACTGGAATTCCTCGTATATTTGCTGATTCAAAACAATATGGGCTAGGAATACCTGAAATTAAGGATTTTGGTTCGTCCTTAAGAATAAGTATTAGACGTAAAGCTTTTGATACTGATCCTTTTGGAGTGGTAGATCCTTCCTTAGGCTTGAATGTTCAGCATCAAAGTTCAGCATCAGATGAGGCTCAACTTCGTAGTTCAGCATCAAGTTCAGCATCAGATGAGGCTAAACATCAAAGTTCAGTACCAGATACTGAAAAAAATAGTATTTCTAATACAGATAGTCGTTTATCACATTTAAACAAGGTTAACCTAATCAGAGCATTATCCATACTTGAACAGATAAAACTTGATCCTCACGTTACATCAGATGATATCGCTCAAAAGATAGGTCTTTCCAGAGCTACGGTTCAAAGAGCAATTGCTGAATTGAAGACTGTTGGCATTTTATCAAGAAATGGAAGTAATAATGGTGGTGTTTGGATAATCCATTTCCTAGAGTAAAAATGTGCCAGCAATTTGAATAGTTAGTAAAAACTATAAATTTAAAGCTTTTTGTATATTTTTACATGCCTAGGGGGTTAAGCATTTTTAACCCCCCTAATGTTATTCATACTGACGATCTTCCCAATTAAAGTCGGAAGATCTTTCAGTAACCGTAAATCTCTCTTGCCAGGAGAGGTTCTACAACAGTTTGACTCAATGAAGTCAAACAGTTTTTTAAAAATCTGTGTTCGAGTATTCCTTGATACAACTGAGAACTTCAGTATTGCTTCAGCAAATACAAAGGATGTGCAGTTAAGCTTGAGAATTGATAAACAGG
>NZ_CACVSS010000078.1:0-9832 GCF_902756765.1 uncultured Succinivibrio sp.
ATGTTTATATTATAATACAAAAATAAAGGAAAAGCTTATGTTTATGCACTTTTCCTTAAAATTTAATTCCGTTATGTGTTTAAATTAACAAAGTTACGGCCAGGTAGCAAAGCCTTTTTTTCGAACATAGTATTCAATCAGAAAAGATAGAATAACCTGCAAACGCCTATAGATATAGATTAGACAGCTGAAGTTTCTGTAAACTTCCAGGATGCGTCATCTTCGGATAGAAGAGCGTATCTATGAACGCCAAGAAGAGATGAACGGTGTCCAACACTAATCATTATGGTGTCAGGCAGATTATCCTTCAGCAGCTCATTATGGTGTCAGGCAGATTATCCTTCAGCAGCTTATAAGATTTCTGTTCAATCTTCTCATCCATTGCAGAGCTGGCCTCATCCAGGAAGAGAAGCTGAGGTTTAATCAGTAGGGCTCTAATGATGGCTATACGCTGCTGTTCACCTAATGACAAAATTGAAGACCAGTTATCCTTCACATCCAGATTAGTGATTAAATGAGAAAGGTTAAGTTCATTTAGATAATGCTCAATTGAGCCGTCAGAAGAAAGCTGTCCAGGATAGGAAATAGCCTCTCGCAGTGTTCCTAAAGGTAGATAAGGGCGTTGAGACAGGAATAGGGTATTAGCATCCTTAGGAATAATCACATCACCATCAGCATATGGCCAGATGCTTGCAAAGGTTTTAATCAGAGTTGACTTACCGCATCCAGATGGACCTCTGATAAGTAAAGAGTCTCCTTTTGCCAACTTAAAGTCAATGTTCTTCCACAACTGAGTTCCAGATGGAGAAGCTACATTCAGTTTTGAAACCTCAAATTCCGAACTCTCCCCTTTCTTTGATTCAAGACACAGAATTCCAAGACTTGAATCCATACTGTCAAAGAATAAAGCCAGACGGTCTGTAACGGCTTTATAGCTTGCCCATGATGAAAATGAACTGATAACAGTAGACAGTGAATCCTGCACACGACCAAAGGCAGAATTGATCTGCATGATACTGCCCATGGTAATTACCTTAGCAAAGTACATAGGAGCGGAAATCAGAATCGGAAAGATAACCGCTGTCTGAGCATAGCCTAATGTGAAAAAACCAAGTTTCTTCTCTCTCTTAATCAGCTTGATATAATTTTTTACAACATCAAAAAAACTTACATTAAGAATCTTCTCTTCAGAATCTGTACCTTTATAAAGAGCAATTGATTCAGCGTTTTCACGTACACGAATCAGAGAGAAACGGAAGTCCGCCTCATAGCGCTGCTGGCGGAAATTAAGTTTTACCAGAGGCTTTCCGATCCAGAAAGTCAGAAGAGTACCGATGAAGGCATAGGCACAGGCAAGATACAGCATATAGCCATCTGGAAGATGCAGTTCATAACCGTTCCATAAAGTCATGGTTACAGCATGGGACAGGTCCCATAGAACAACACCAAAGGTTCCGAGCATAGCAAGATCAGAAGCTGTTCCTAAAATCAGAGAGATACTGCTTCCCACAAAGCCGTTCAGATCTTCTGAAATACGCTGATCAGGGTTTTCAGTCTTTCTGTCCTCAAGCTGCATCTTATAGTAGGTGTCAGCATCAATATAGTCATGAATTACCTTACTGGTAAACCATTTACGCCAGTGGATGGCAAGCTTTGAGCGCAGATAGGAATTGTATACAGATACAACAACATGAATGGTTGCAAGTACCACGAAGACCATCAGCTGATATTTAAAACCTTCCAGATCATAATTCTGAATCGTATCCCAAAATTCCTTGTACCAGGTGTTGATAACCTTGGCCAGGTAAATGGCTCCACCGGTAAGAGCAATGATACACATCAGCAGAAACCAGGCAAATAGACTGTCCTTTGATCCCCAGAACAGTTTAATCATTCTCCAGCCAGCCTTGATCGAAACCTTTAAAGGCAGACTGTCTGCTCCATGATATTTTTCTCTTAGTTTTTCAGAATTATCTTCGTTTTTAAAAATGGAAAGTTTAAACATAAATTACTTTAAAAATTTCTCGATAACTAAAGCTACACCATCTTCATCATTGGTTTTGGTAACCACATCAGCAGCTGCCTTAACCACGTCAAAACCGTTCTCCATGGCTACGCCAAGACCTGCAGTCTCTAACATATGCAGATCATTCTCAGCATCACCAAAAGCGATGGAGCGCTCAACAGGATAACCAAGTCTGATACACAGGCTTCTAAGACCAGTACCCTTTGAAGACTTGTTAGGAATAAATTCAAGGAAGTTTGGATTTGAGCGAACAACATTGAAGACACTAGTAAGACTTTCAGGGAGTTTTGATTTTACCTCGTCTATAACCTTCTCTTCTCCGACGATCATAACCTTGAAAAACTCTTCATGATCAGAAATCTTCATGAAATCATCTTCCACAAAGCCAACATCAGAAGTATCAATTTCAATCTGTGTATAAGGGTTGTGATCCTCAATAACAAGACCTCGGGTTACAGAATAACCATGAACTCTTGCGCCTTTGATTGAATGAGCAAAGGCTGTAACAACCTTGGCAAGCTTTCCTGAGGCTGTTGTACGGAAAACAGTTGGATAGCCAACAATACTGTTATGTTCAATATACTCAGAGAGTCTGACCACACAGGAGCCATTAAAACAGACTGCATATGAGTTCTCGTTAAGACAGCCCAGCTCTGTCATTACTCGTACAGCACTTTTAGGGTGTCTTCCGGTAGCAATTGCTATGGAGAAGCCCTGCTGCTGAGCTTTCTGCAGAACGCGTTTGTTGATTTCGCTGATACTCTTGTCAGAGCGAAGAAGGGTGTCATCAAGATCTAAGGTAATAACTTTATATTTATCCAGCTCTACAGGAAGTGAATCCAGTGTATATTTTGCCAATTTTTTATCCTCTAACTAACAGCCTCTCATTATAAGAAAAAAACGTTTCTTTTCATATAATTTTGTATATTTTATTCACCTCAAGAAGGTATATCTTAGGTAATTCCGAGGTAGCTGTAAAAAAAGTAATTACTTCACCTAAGCATCCTTTTCTGTGCATTCAGACAGCAAGAGGATACGAAAATTTATTTCAGAAATTACGAATAATAATTTTCAAATGAAACAAAATTTTCAGAATCAGCATAAAAAAGGGCTTTCCAAAAGCCCAAAAACTTAGATTAAATCTACAATTTTAACTTTTGATGTTTCAATACTTTTCATTCTTTGAACTTTGCCACGTTTTACTATCTGATTTTTATGTTAATTTTAACTTAACAACAATAACAAAGGAGGTTCGTATGTCCTCGAAACAATTTGGTAAGAACTTCAACACTACCCTTCAGAAGGTTGACGATAAGTACAACTGGATCAATGACATGATCAAGGCCCGCAAGGAGCTGGTGATTCAGTATATGAAAATTCTCAACGTATCTGTATCAAGAAGTTCTAACAAGAATGAAGTCTGTTACCCTTCCTATGAGGATGTAACAAAATTCTGTGATCAGCTGGTTGATTACATGTCTCACGGTCACTTCGACCTCTTCCCAAAGATTCTGGAACTCATTGAAAATGCTTCTGGTCGTTCACTTTCAATCGCCCACAGAACTCTTCCAAGAATAGAAGACACCACAGAATATTTAATGAAATTTACAGATAAGTATGCCGAGGATCTTAATGAAGCAAAGATGGCGACTGTACAGAAAGATCTCGCATCCATCGGCAAGGCTTTAGAGGTAAGATTTAAGAATGAAGATCGTCTGATCATCGCCCTGAGACTTGTTCACTCAATAGTCTCAGGTTAAGAAGAAATCTCCGCTTGCGGAGATTTTTTTTTACTCATGCACTTTTTTTCAAAGAAAATTCAGTAAGCCTCTTTAAATAAGATTAAAGAGGTCGGTTACTCTGCGCACAGGAATCACTTCGACATTGTTTAATCTGCGTCTTGGAGCATTATCGTAAGGCACCACAATTCTGACAAAGCCCTGCTTTACAGCTTCTGCTATTCTCTCCTGTCCGTAAGGAACCGGACGGATTTCTCCAGTTAATCCAATTTCACCAAAAGCAATAGTGCCTTTGTCTATTGGTCTGTCCTTAAATGATGAGATTAAAGCCATAGCTAAAGGAACATCAGCTGAAGTATCCTCAACCTTGACTCCTCCTACAATATTCACAAAGACATCCTGATCGCCAAGAGAAAATTCAGCATGACGATGCAGTACAGAGAGAAGCATTGATAAACGGTTCTGATCAGTGCCTAAAGAGAGTCTTCTTGGGTTCGAGTATAGGGAAAGATCTACGAGTCCCTGAAGTTCAACCAGCAAAGGTCTGGTTCCTTCCCAGGTAACCATAGCAAGAGAGCCGGGAGCTACCGTCTCCTGCCGGCTTAAAAAAATAGCAGATGGATTCTTAACTTCCTTGAGCCCTTCATCGGTCATAGCAAAAACACCGATCTCATTAACAGCTCCGAAACGGTTCTTCTGACAGCGCAGAGTTCTGTATCGCATATCAGTTCCGGCTTCAAGAATAATGGAGCAGTCAACACAGTGCTCCAGAATCTTAGGACCAGCCAGAGTACCATCCTTGGTTACATGACCAACCATAAAAACAGCAATACCTGTTCTTTTGGCAAACTGAGTCAGAGCTGCAGCTCCCTCTCGTACCTGTGACACAGAGCCGGGAGCTGATTCAATGCCGTTTACATGCATTACCTGAATAGAGTCAACAATCAGTACCTGAGGCTGTTCAACACTGGCCATCTCACAGATGGCATCAATTGAGGTTTCTGCGGCAATGCGAATTCTGTCAGTTCCGATTTTTAGTCGTGCTGCTCTTATAGCCACCTGCTGCAGAGACTCTTCTCCTGTTACATACAGAATCTTATGGGAAAGACATAAACGACCGACAGTCTGTAGTAGAAGAGTTGATTTGCCAGCACCTGGATTACCGCCAATTAAAGTTACAGAACCGCTTACTATACCACCGCCTAAAACTCGGTCGAATTCACTAAAACCGGTGGAAATCCTTGGTCTTACACTTAAATCAACACTTGATAAGGAGCAGATACCAGAACCTGAAGCTCCGGCAAAACCGTTTAAAGCTCGTGCAACAACCTTGGCACCAGGATTTGGAGCATTATCAACAAGAGTCTCGGAAATGGTTGCAGCTTCGCCGCATTCAGAACAGATACCCTGCCAGCGAGAGTATTTTGCCCCGCAGGCAGAACAGATAAAGATACTTTTTGGTTTTGCCATAAAATTAAGAATTCAGTAATAGTAACAGTGCCACAGCTGTCAGATCAGAGTGATTTATGCAGGCTGGGGCCAGTTTCTGAACCAGTGGTTTGGCATGATAGGCAATTCCCAGAGCTGCGCCATCAATCATTTTAAGATCATTTGCACCGTCACCTAATACAATTATCTGAGATGCGTCGATGTTTTCACGTTTTTTTAGCTCCAGCACACCTTCAAGCTTAACTTCTGCATCAACAATTCGCTTGTCTACCCTTCCGGTAAGTTTGCCCTCTTTGATTTCAAGAGAGTTTGCGCAGACCATATTAAGAGCGTACTTTTTCTCCAGTACGCAGATAAGCTGTTCAAAACCGCCAGAACAGATGCCTTTTACCCAGTTGTGTTCTGTAACTGTATTCATCAGAAGATCTAGACCGTCTGTCTCGTTCATAATAGACTTAACATCTTCTATCACCCGGGCTGAACCGCCTTCAAGCAGAGCCACTCGCTGCTTTAGGGACTCGGTAAAATCCATTCCTCCATGCATAGCCTGTTCCGTGATTTTGGAAACCTTTCCAAAAACACCTAAGCGTCTTGCAATCTCATCAATGCCTTCAATCTGTACAGAGGTCATATCCATATCCAGACAGATTTCTCCTCTGCGCTTTAGGGTAGGAAAGGACTCAGAACACCAGACATCAAAATCAATGGACTCCTTTTCTAAAAGTCGCTTAATCTTGCTTCTTACTTCAGTCTCTGAAACTTCACAGGAGAAAAGGCCGCCTACATGAGAATTTAATTTTCTGGATTTAATTTTATTTAACCTCACAGAGGTCAGCTTTTCAAAATGCTCCCCTACTGCATCTATGTTAAAGTGTTCGGCTTTCTTAACAATAAAAACATAACTCATAACTAAATTCTCAACAGATTTTTTATATTAACTTCAATTAGACGCTCAATCTTATCAGCTGGCAGATTTAAAATCGAACTTAATGATTTATAAGAACTTTTGAGCTGTTCTGGATCATATTCTCCGGTATGAAGGTAGTCAGCATCCGTTTCTAAAAGCAGATGCTCAGCTCCAACAGAATTCAACACCTGAAACATCTTTTGTGAGGGATTGATTACATGAGAGCCCACAGAAAGATACATTCCCAAATCCAGATAATTTTTGGCCACCTCATAGGAGAAGGTAAAGTTATGAACAACTCCTCGAACAGCCCCCTGATATTTTTTCAGTACCCTTACAAGCTCCCCATGATAGCCTCTTATATGCAGATTAACCGGCAGGTCGTGTTTCACGGCTGCAGCAAGATGCATATCTAAAAGCTCTATCTGCTCATCAAGTGGAACCTCAATCTTATTATCAAGTCCGCATTCCCCTATTCCCTTAACAAGAGGAGAACTTAGAAGAGAATTAAAAAGAGCCTCTTCAAAAGGATACTCCTGCATGTACCACGGATGAATTCCTACAAAAACGGGAATGGAAGGAAAGGTATTTTCAAGAACGTTTAAGGTATTCTGTGATTCTTTTAAATGAATACCTACAGGAACAGGGGTAATAGAGGAATTTAACGCACACCTGACCGTAGCCCCGATATCAGGGAACATACCGGCATGAAGATGTGCGTCAAAAAGCATTTAGTGCTCTCTTGTTGAGCTGAACTTAACCTTAGGATATCTTTCCATGTTAAGATTCAGATTAACTCCAGAAGTTGCAAGGAAGGTCAGATTATCACCGCCATCCAGGGCAATTGACTGAGGAACCTTGTCTGAGATTTCCTTAAGAGCCTTAGGATCCTCTGAACTCAGCCATCTTGCAGTAGTTACGGCAACAGCCTCATATTTTGCATCAACGTTATACTCATGCTTCAGTCTTGAAACAACCACGTCAAACTGCAGAACACCAACTGCGCCCACAATCAGATCATTATTAATTATAGGTCTGAAAACCTGAACAGCACCTTCCTCAGAAAGCTGCATCAGACCTTTCTGAAGCTGTTTCTGCTTTAAAGGATCCTTCAGATGAATACGTCTGAAGAGTTCAGGCGCAAAGTTTGGAATACCATTGAAGTGCAGAGCCTCACCTTCAGTAAAGGTATCACCGATTCTCATGGTGCCATGATTGTGAAGACCGATAATATCTCCTGCTACAGCAACCTGAGCCTGTTCGCGCTCACCAGCCATAAAGGTAACAGCATCTGAAACAATCATTTCTCGGCCCAGACGAACATTGTACAGTTTCATTCCCTTGTGATATGAGCCAGAAACAATGCGCATGAAGGCAATACGATCATGGTGCTTAGGATCCATATTAGCCTGAATCTTAAAGATAAAACCTGTAAGTTTATCCTCTGATGCAACTACCTCACGCTCATCGGCTACTCTTGAAAGAGGAGATGGAGCCCAGTTGGTCAGACCATCAAGCATACAGTCAACACCGAAGTTACCTAGAGCGGTACCGAAGAATACAGGAGTAAGCTTACCCTGCAGGAACAGATCCAGATCAAACTCGTTTGAGGCACCTTTTACCAGCTCGATATCATCACGAAGCTTCTGAGCCTCATCCTCACCAATAATAGAGTCCAGCTCGGGATTATCAAGACCTTTTACAGTCTGAGCCTTCTGAATATGGTAGCCCTCACCGGAATGATAAAGCATAACTTCATCATTTAATAAATGATAGATACCGCGGAAGGTCTTTCCTGAACCGATTGGCCAGGTAATAGGAGCACACAGAATATCAAGCTCAGTCTCAACCTCGTCCAGAAGATCCAGAGGATCACGTGTCTCTCTATCCAGCTTGTTCATGAAGGTTAGAATAGGAGTGGTACGTAATCTTGTTACTTCCATCAGCTTACGGGTTCTCTCCTCAACACCTTTTGCGGCATCAATAACCATCAGACAGGAGTCAACAGCAGTAAGCACACGGTAGGTATCTTCAGAGAAATCCTCATGACCAGGGGTATCCAGAAGATTTACAGTGCAGCCATTATAAGGAAACTGCATAACAGAGGTAGAAACAGAGATACCACGCTCTTTTTCCATATCCATCCAGTCAGAACGGGCAAAAGTACCGGTTGAACCGCGAGCCTTAACTTCACCTGCACGCTGAATTACTGAACCGAACAGCAGAACTTTTTCGGTAATTGTGGTCTTACCGGCATCAGGGTGAGAAATAATAGCAAAGGTTCTACGCTTGCTAATTTCATTTAATAAATTTTTATCAGCCATTTTAAAATTTCTGTTAAATACAATTTCACAAAGAAAAAAGGATCTTTCAGTAGATGACCACAAGCCCTGTGTAATAAGGAAGTGGTCCAGGCAGCTCTTTACAGAGATATCTGCAGGCAGCTGCGGATGATTCTTATGTTATTGATGATTATGGATATTGTTTTTAGGAATTCTGTAAAAAAGATCCTGCACGCCATTTCTTAAACAGCGTGTATTTTCTCTTATTTACAGGAGATTAACAACCTTTTTTGCAAATATTCAGAAAATACTGCAAAAAAGGCTGATTTTTCAGAAAGGAGAGCTATTTGGAAATAGCTTTTTTTAAGGCGGAATCAGTCTTAACTGATTTATCTACCAGTTCAACCATTTTCTTTTTGGACTGCTTTAAAAGGTTAGGATCAATCTGGCTGTACCACTCTCCGTATACAGGGTTTGGCAGTACAAAGTACTTAACACCGAACTGGCTGGAGTTCTTATCAACAATCTTGTTGCGGTCAAGACCACTGACGCCATAAATGCTGATTGGGAAATCAGTAGCGTTGTCACCAAGGAAGGCAACAACATTGTACTTCTCGAGGATCTTGTCAAAGCGTGCTTTCTTGTTTGAGGTATTGTCCTTGCACTTAATGTTATTCTTCATAGGGAACTTCAGATTCTTAAGATTCTTGTTGGTAAAATCAACATTCATACAGCTGCGGTTGCTTACGTAGAAAATCTGAACTCCAAGCTTATCGACCTTCTTTAGGAATTCGGCTGCGCCAGGCATTGCGTCAGCACTGGCCATACTCTCCCAGGCAAGCCAGTCATCATTGAATTCCTTACCATCCTTTGCTACAGCGTTAATGGTGGCCTCGGCAGCTATATTGTCAATTACGGTCTCATCAAGATCAAGAATAATGGCACGAGGTTTATCGGTTTTCTGCTTTAGGGAAGCCTTGATATGATCATATGCTCCGTTGTATGCCTGATAGCACAGAGCTCTGTATTCTGCGGCATTCTGCATCCATGATAAGGCCAGTACATTACGCTGATACAGTTCTGTAACACCTTCATCACCTTTCTTTGCCACCTGCGATGAACACAGAACATGCAAGTACAACCAATGTTTTTTTCATATTTTTCATAAACCTTAAGCCTCCGAATTTCACTAACATTTCTCTTAAGTTTATATGTCCCAATAGGTACAGATATAAAAAATGAACAGTTTTGTGACTGTATTCAAAGTGAATGTTGGACTAATCTGAACTTAATACAAAAAACAGTTATGCTTTTTTTCATCATCTGTTGGCAATTGTTATATAATGCCCCGTTGGTCGTTCTTTAAGAAACAAAAAATCAGAATTATTATGAAATCATTATTACACATCATTAGTTCATCTTTTACTGC
>NZ_CACVSS010000079.1:0-10595 GCF_902756765.1 uncultured Succinivibrio sp.
AATGCAATCAAGGGTACCGAGTTCGAAGGTATGTCCATCCAGATGATGGCGGCTATGGTTATGTTAGAGGTAGGCGCCACCAAGAAGAAAGAAGCAGAAATGAAGATTGCTGATATGAAGGGACAAAATGACAAAGCAAAGAAACTTAACAATCTTGTAGATAGAATGAATGCTGATCTTGGTGGAGTTACCAAGGATGATGATGACAACAATAAAAAGAGAGCATCGATTTTAAAGAGCTACTACGAGGAGGCAAAATCTCTTGGTATTGACACTTCAAGTTGGGGCGCATCTGAGGTCAATTTGCCAGCTTCCTTCAGAGGAGCATCTTCAATGACACAGAAAGTTTTATTTATACCTAGTAAAACCGCAGAACAGGTACGATCTATCACTTCTCAGATTCAGCACATGGCAGAGAACTGCAACTCTGACAACCAAACACAGATGGTTAAGCTGCAGGACTTCATGGGCCAGTACAACAGCTTCGTAAGCGGTGCAAGTGATCAGATTAAGAATGCAAATCAGATCCTGCAGGGAGATAGCTTAGAATATAATAAGGGATGCATGATAGCATCCCTTCTCGTTTATAGGGACCAAATAAAGTCCCTGATAATCATTTCAGAATTATCTTACAGAACCAAGCTCAACCCACATTGGAGTAGACTCAATCAGACCATTATGACCTAAGGAGATATCTCCAGACAGTCCGTGTAAAACATCGTTCTGATTTGCAGCCAGCTGGTTGATGTTGAAAGCAAAGTTTACTGCATCATAGGATGCGGCAAAGATTCTCTGAACCTGAGAATTTGCCTTTGGCATAGACTTCATGAAGCTCTCTTTTAGTGAGCTGTCAGTTAAAACCCATGGCATATCACCAAGAATTGCTCCCTTTAATGCCAGCTCCTGAGAGGAGTTGTTAACACCCATGTAGCTCTTGTCGGTCAGATAAACAGCAACATTTGATGGAATAGCAGCCTTGATCTGAACGGCATCAATTACAGAAGCACTTACATATGCTGAGTCCGCAGAACCAAATGGGCATTTTGCAATTTCAGAGGTAACATTTGCAGGATTGCTGTAATTACATACAACAGCATTGTTGTTAACTTTACCGAAGGTATTCATAAAGCTGTTAACTGAACGCTGTGATGCCTTGTCGGTGCTTAGTCCGATTGCAATAGGGCTCTTGTAGCCATCTGCATAAATCTTTGAAGCTGCAATTGCACCCTCATAGTTTGGACCTAAATCAAAGTACCACTGATTTACAGGACGGTTGCCCTCTGGTGAATTCAAGGTGATTGATGGAATCTTAAGCCCGGCTGCATTCATGGCATTAACTTCTGGCTTTAGAATTGGGCCGATAACAAGCTTAGTGCCGTTCGATGAAATGGTAGCGACAATCTGAGAGATGTTGGTCAGAATTGGGCCGATAACAAGCTTAGTGCCGTTCGATGAAATGGTAGCGACAATCTGAGAGATGTTGGTCTTGTTGGTGTCGTAGAAGGTAACCTTAGCCTTTGAACCTCTGTCCTTTAAGGCGGTAAGAATACCAAGTTTGGCAGGCTCTCCTACTGATGAAGCGAATCTTCCTGATAGAGGCAGCAGTACGGCAATCTGATCGCCATCCTGGATGCTGAATAAAGCCTGAGAATCTACGGCTACAGCTTTGCCACCCTTAGGTGTAACGTCACGTACATCCTGCTGGGCTACTGGCTCAATCTTCTCAGGAGCTGATAAAAGCAGCAGAGGATGGTTAGGATACTTTTTAGCAAAGGTCTCCATCATCTGATCTTTTAACTGATTATTTGATGACTTATCAATGATTGCATACTCATAGAAACCTTTGTCGGTGTCATTTTTTACATTGGTGTATGCTGAGGATAAGGTCTGATCATCAAGCTGCTTTAATAAATCAACAGATCTCAAAAGAACCTTTCTCTTATCAGAATCACGGGTTACATATCTCTCTAAAGCAGATTCGCTCTTGAATGCTGTAATCTGATACTTAGGATCGTGGGTCTTGTTGTAAAGATTGGTGTTTACGTTGGTATTTAAAACCAGGAAGTATGAAATATCCTGTTTTGGCAGAGCCTTGTAGTTGATGGCAGACAGTTTCTGCTCGGCCTCTTCAAACTGATTCTTTCTGGAAAGCAGCATGGCATCAACCATTGCAGCCTCATCTTTCTGAACAGGAGTTGCTGCGCTTGCATACAGCTGACTTACACTTGCTGCTGCCTGATCAAGTCTGTTCTCAACAATCTGTGATCTTGTATAAAGGATAAGAGCCTTGAAGCTTTCATCTGCAGATGCATCTTCAAATGCCTGTCTGTATTCCTGTGCTGTTAAATTTAGCGGACCAAATGCATTTACTGATTCGATTTTTTTTACAGAAGAACTTGTACATGCGCTTAAAGTTAAAGTTGCTGCTGTAAGTAAAGTGCATAAATATACATTTAAAGCTGATCTTTTAGCTTTCACGATGACTTCCTACTTTATATATGGATTCATGGTCACATCCTAAAGAACGTTATGAATATGGTACAACGTTCTTTCTGACCTTTTGAGTCTTACAAAAAGACTCGGTTTTGTAAGCCTTGCACTGGCCTCAATGTTCACTATTTTAACATACTGAGCATTATAGAAACTTAGATTTTAATTTTGTTTTTATTTTATGCGGATCTATTTTTTTTTCTAACAGGTTAAAGGAATTCGTCCTATGCTAGATATACGGTGTTTCAACTGTTAAGTATATTTGTCTGTAAGGATAGGTGAAGATATGTTCAAGCTAAGAGAGGTTACCGGTTTAATACTCTGTATTCTTGTTTCCTGCTGTCTGGTATCAGGATGTACCTCAACTCCTGCTCCTCAGCACAAGACCATGACAGATCAGGGGATGCTTTTCAGTGGAGATTCCTCTGATTTTGTACTTCTGGCTGAAGCTGTACCTGATGCAATACTAGAAATAAGATACTACTCAACATATAACTTTGTTGGAGACAGAATTAAAGGCTATGAGCAGCCGGTTGCGCTTTTAACCAAAGAGGCAGCTGCTGCGCTAAAGAATGTAAGTGAGGAGCTTAAGACCAAGGGATATCGCCTGAAGATCTTCGATGCCTACCGTCCTCAGATGGCTGTCTCCCACTTTATGGAGTGGGCTCTTGATCCTAATGATGTCCGTATGAAGAAGTATTTTTATTCAAAGCTTGAGAAGAATACTCTGTTTCCTCAAGGCTATATTGCCGAGCATTCCGGACACAGCCGCGGCAGTACCGTTGATCTGACTCTTTTTGATATGAATCTTGAGAAAGAAGTGGATATGGGAGGAACCTTTGATTACTTTGGAGAGCTCAGTCATCCGGACTACACTAAGATCACCAAACAGCAGTTCAATAACCGCATGATTTTAAGAGAGGCAATGCTCAAGCATGGCTTCAAGCCACTGGTGGAAGAGTGGTGGCACTTCACCTTAAAAGATGAGCCTTATCCAAATACATATTTTACATTCCCTGTAAGTTCTGCCTCAATCAAGGTAAAATAGTCAGCAGATTGGAAAAGATTTAATTTAAGAAAGCTTCTGATCTAAAAAATCCGAAGCTTTTTCTTTTGGAAAATAAAGATGGAAAGTGCTTTATATATTGTTCCTACTCCCATAGGAAATCTTGATGATATCACTCTAAGAGCAATCGAAGTTCTAAAGAGTGCAACCTTAATTGCAGCTGAAGATACCAGACATTCAAAGATTCTTCTGGATAAGCTGGGGATCAGTGGCAAGAAAATGATCAGCTGTCATGATCATAATGAAGGTGAGAGGGCAGAACTTATTATTGAAGAGGTAAGAGCAGGCGGCGTTGTCGCTTTAATCTCCGATGCCGGTTCTCCTCTTATCAATGACCCTGGCTACAGAGTAGTGACCATATGTGCAGAGCAGGGGGTAAAGGTGGTTCCTCTGCCTGGTCCTTGTGCTTTGATTACTGCTCTTGAGGCATCAGCACTTCCTACTGATAAGTTCATGTTCTGTGGTTTCTTCCCTGTAAAGGAAAAGGAACTAACAGGTGTATTAGAGTCACTTAAGAGTGCGGATTACACAGCTGTGTTCTATGAGGCTCCAAGACGTATTGTTGATACCATGGAGCTTATGGCAAAAATTCTGCCTGATCACGATGTAACCTTATGCCGAGAGATGACCAAGACCTTTGAGTCTTTCTACAGACTAAAGGCTAAGGAGGCTCCTGAATTTTTAAAGGCTGATCCTGACAGAACCAAAGGCGAGTTTGTAGTTGCCATAGGAGCTGTAAAAAAGGAATTTTCAGAGATCGACCCTAAGATTGCAGCTGCTTTAGAAGAGCTTATAAAGACCTCTCCGGTAAAAACTGTAGCTAATGTTCTAGCTTCCATAACAGGGCTAAAAAAGAATGACTTGTATAATCTGGCACTAGAACTTAAAGACAAGTCCCATTAAAAGATATATAATATATCCTGAGTCGACCAGACAATCGCTGCCACGCACGCGTGTTTAAGATCTTTATTCATACGGTCGTGGGGGAGGAAAGTCCGAGCTCCGAAGGACGAAGTGCCAGGTAACGCCTGGAGGGCGTGAGCCCATGACAAGTGCAACAGAGAACAGACCGCCATTTTTAATGGTAAGGGTGAAACGGCGAGGTAAGAGCTCACCGCTTTCATAGCAATATGAAAGGCACGGTAAACTCCACTTGGAGCAAGATCAAATAGGCTCTCTATAATCTGGTCCGGATTGAGAGCGGGTTGATTGCTTGAGCTAGAGAGCGATTTCTAGCCTAGAGGAATGATTGTCGCTGCTATGCAGAACAGAACTCGGCTTACAGGTCGACTCACACACCCTAATCCTGTAATCCTCATTTTTCTTAATTTGTACCGTACTTGTCTTCTGTAATTCGTACTGTGTTCTAACTAATTTGAGCTTTCTTAAAAAAAGACTGTCATTATTGAGACAGTCTTTTGCGTGTGATTATTAACGTTTCCGGAATAAGGAAAAAAATCCTTTCTTCTATTTCTTTAATTCTTTTTTGAAGATCTCAATGATTTCCTGATATTCATCGTCCTTTAGATATTTTGGATTTGCATCAGAGAAAGGACCGTTCCAGTTTGGACCGTCAATATATTTTGGTACAACGTGAATGTGCAGGTGCTTTACGGTATCAGCATATGAGCCGTAGTTAATCTTGTCCGGATTGAAACCACGATGAATTGCATTTGCTACAGCCATAAGTTCTTTGTTGAAATCATTAAGTTCTTTTTCACTTAAGTCTGTAAGATCGGTTGCATGTCCGTCATAGGCTAAGATGCAGCGACCACGATTTTTCTGATCACGGAAAAGGTAAAGTTTTGAGTGCTCGAAATCGCAGATCTTAATCATCAGAGAGTCTCTATGTTCACATACCTCATCGCAGTACATGCATCCCTGTTTCTTTTCTATCATGATATTTTTCCTATAGTTGTTTGAATTTAACGTGTGTTATGTTCATGAGAATGTAACCAGAAAAAGGTGAAACTGTTCCAATCTTTTTGATTTCACCTGTCTTCACAGAAATTACAACGCTAAAGATTTTCCTACTTTTCTAGTGGTTTCTGTAAGTGTTTTTTTATGAAATTTTTTAATTTAACCTTAGGATCACAGAAAACGTTAACGGCCCTATACAGAGAACATCTGTGCTTAAATATGTGTGTTCCAGAAAATAATCTAAAGATAAAACTGTATTTATCTGATCTAATTGTACTTTTGCATAATTTTCTGAATCATTTTCCTTTTTTTTTCAAGTTGTGATTTTGCATTTTCTTAAAGTCTTTCTGATGTCACTGAAATGTTTCTTTTTTACTGTTGAAAAAAAATGTTTTTTCATTATGTTTGCAGCTGGCCCTGTATTTTTTTGGAGCATGTCTTAATAGCCTCAAAGTCCCAAGTTTTAAGCGTTAATCAGTAAGAAAATCCTCTAATTCTTTCTGTTGTGCTTTTATTGTCCTGTATAAACTTGTAAGCTAAATACAATCATCCAGAAATAAGGTTAAGTATATGGCTAGTGTTTTGATGCAGGAATCATCTGCACAGGATAATCAGGTAAAGGAACATCCTTCCAGATATGTAAACTACAAAGGAATAACTTCTAAAGCTGTAGCTGTTCTTCTGATTATATGGACTGTTTTTCAGGTTTATTTCACGACTTTTGGTGCTATCAGCGCCATAAATCTCAGAGCCTTTCACTGCCTGTTTCTGCTGCTGTTTACCTTTCTTCTTTTTCCTGTTACCAGAAAATCCCTAAAACAAAGACGATATCCTTCACTTCTGAATCTTTTGCTGATTGCCTTAAGCATATTCTGTATTCTCTATCTTGTAATCTATTTTCCAAGAGTTGCCCGCAGTGGTGGCCGACTTAATACAACTGATCTATATGTTGCCGGTATCGGTATTCTACTGGTCTTTGAGGCTTCAAGACGAGCCTGTGGAAATCTTGGAATTCTTGCCGCCATTTTTCTTGCCTATAACTGGTTTGGTGCCTATATACCTGGAGCTCTGGGACATAACGGTCTAACTTTAAAAAGAATTCTCTCGACTCAGTTCTGGGGAACACAGGGCATATTCGGTATAGGTATAGGTGTAAGTGCCACCTATATTTTCCTTTTTGTACTCTTTGGCTCATTTCTGAAATACAGTGGCTTTTCAAAGTTTATCAATGATTTTTCTCTGGCACTGGTAGGCCAGACTCCCGGCGGTCCTGCCAAGGTTGCGGTTATGGCATCTGCCGCCATGGGAATGATTAACGGTTCAGCTATTGCCAATGTTGCAACTACAGGAACTATTACTATCCCTCTGATGAAACAGACCGGTTATTCAAAAAACTTTGCCGGAGCTGTGGAGGCAGTTGCCTCAACCGGCGGTCAGTTCTGTCCTCCTATTATGGGAGCAGTTGGTTTTGTTATGGCTGAATTTCTGAACATAAGCTATGTCTCAGTCATGATTGCAGCGGTTATTCCTGCATTCCTCTATTATCTGGGATTACTCTTTGCTGTCCATTTTGAAGCCAAAAAGAGGGGACTTTCTGGATTTTCTAAAGAGAATATTCCTGATGCCATGAAAGTTATAAGGGAACAGGGGCATCTTTCTCTACCATTATTTATTCTTATCACTCTGATGTGTTGCGGATATACACCACTTTATTCAGCAGTGATCTCCATTGTTGCCACTGTTCTTTCTAGCTATCTGCGTGCGGATACCAGAATGAATATTGATAAGATTATTCTTGCAGTGACAGAAGGCGCCAGAGGTGCTATCTCAGTTGGTGTCTGCTGTGTAATCATCGGTATTATCATTGGCACCGTAACTCTGACAAGTCTTGGCCTTAACATGGGATACGTGATCCTGTCTGTTGTAGATAACAGTAATATTCTGCTTACAGGCTTTCTAACCATGCTGATGTCTGTGGTTCTGGGAATGGGAGTACCGGGAGTTGCGGCCTATGTAATTGTTCAGGCTGTAGCTGTTCCTGTTCTGATTAAGGTTGGTATTGTTCCTATCTGTGCTCATCTGTTCTGTCTTGTATACGCCTGTTTATCGAACATTACTCCTCCTGTAGCTATGAGCTGTTATGTTGCAGCAGGTATTTCAGGCGGTAATCAGCTTAAGACAGGTTTACTTGCGGTAAGATTGGGACTCGTCGGATTTTTAATTCCATTCTTCTTTTTAACCAATCCGGAACTTCTGATTGGTGTTGTCCCAGATGTGAAGATTTATGAGTATCTGTGGATTGCATTTACAGCATCAGCTGGAACTATAGCTCTTGCAGGTGGACTTCAGAATTATCTTTTAACGGAATGTAATCTTGTTGAAAGAATACTTCTGATTCTGGTCTGTCCGATGATGTTATATCCCGGAATTACAACAGATATTATCGGAATGGTTTTATTGTCTGCAGTTATTGTTCTTCAGAAAGTTACCCGCCAATAAAAATACAGGAAAACACAATGTTTTCCTGTAAATAAACACAAGGTTATTTTCTAATTGTTGCTGTGGTTGGCAAGCTCTCTGATTTTCTTTTTGGTCTCAAGTCCTTCATCGGTGACCACCTTAAGAGCAATTAGTCCCACAATAAGAGAAGATATTCCGATTCCAACAAAGGTTGCTGGAAGAGAGAATGCTTTTGAGGTAAATCCGATAACTACTGGTCCAAGAAGAATTCCTGAGTATCCAAGTGCATTGATAAAGGCAATAGTGTCATGAACAGGGAAGTTCCTGATTGTTCCGGCAAAGGATACCAGCTGAGGAACAATATTCGCCGCACCAAATCCGACTAGCAGGAAACCGATACAGGTTCCATAAATATTAGGAATGATTACGGTAATGATCCATCCTGCTGCCACAAGAAGTGTTCCTGAAACGACTGTTATCTTTCTTCCCAAAGACACAACTATCCTATTTCCAACAAGTCTCATAATTGTCATGGCGATGGCAAAGAATGAGTAGATAAAACCGGCACTGCTGATATCAATGCCTCTTTCCTGATTTGCAAAGACGCCAGACCAGCTTAAAACAGCGCCTTCAAGGGCATACATAATAAAGCACATACAGCCGATGATAATTACAAGAAGAGGAATCCTTCTGTGTTTCTTTTCTGAAAGTTCTGTATCTGAACTCTTTTCGTCAGCTTCTTTTTTCTTGTTCTCAAATGCTTTGACGTCGTTTATCAGATGACCGCAGAACATAAAGGTTATGAACATCATTAAGGCGAAAACAGCAGATGCTCCGAAAAACAGTGAGATACCAACAGAAAGCATTGCAGACATGAAGGCTGATCCTGCCAGAGTTCCTATTGAGTAGCCTCCATGAAATCCTGACATTAAAGGTTTTTTTAATTCTGATTCAACAATGACAGCATTAATATTTGAGGAAACATCCAAACCAATGGTCAGAGCTCCAAAAATTAGGAGCAATACTGCTGTAAGCGCAAGATATGGAGAAACTGAAAGCATAATCAGAGTTAATGCAAAGAATACTGCACATATCTGCATTACTTTTTTACAGCCAAAACGGCTGGTTAAAGATGAAACTATTGGCAGGGAAATAAAAGATCCTATGCCTGTACATAAAAGCAGCATACCCAGCTGACCTTCATCCAGATCAAATCTTGCTTTGATATATGGAACCATTGGCGCCCATGCAGCTTCTAGGAATCCAAGAACAATAAAGGAGCTTAGATTGGATATTTTTAATCTTCTGTTTTCTTTGTTAGTCATATATACCTCTTTTGTTATATATGAATATATCAGCAGTTATATCCAAAAGATATGCTAAAATAGCCAAAAATATATGACAAAATAACCAAAGTACAAAAATAACGGAAAAGTGACAGATGGAAAACAACATATCAAAGATCACTGACTGCAGGTGTACAACAGATGCATCAGGACTTGAGCTTGTTAAACATGGAACAAGGTCATTTCCTATCGGTTTTTATTCAAAGTCTCGTCATTCTACTGAGGTTCCTTGGCACTGGCATGACCATTTAGAACTTGAATTTGTTGAGGATGGCGAGGCCAGAATAACCATTGAGTCCGAGACTTTTTCTGTACGAAAAGGTGAAGGTTTCTTTGTAAATTCGGCCAGACTTCATGCGGTATTTCCCAATGAGGATTATGTATCGCATACTGTTGTCTTCCATCCATCGGTTATATCCTCAAATCCAGAGAGTGATATCTACAGAAAATATCTTGAGCCGCTGATAAACAGTGACAGTTTTACTGGTATTCATTTAACAGAAAAAATACCTTTTCATAAGCAGCTTCTCGGTTATACAAGGGAGGCTTTTGAAAGTTATATAAAAGATGATTTTGGTTTTGAGATTGATGTTACCAATTCATTGTCCAAGGCAGTTAAGTGTCTTGCATATCAGGTTATAAATACTTCAGAGAAGAACTATAGCGTTCCTGATAAATCTATCCTTAGAGTCAAGAAAATGCTTGCTTATCTGACACAGAATCTCTCTGAGAAAATAGAAATTGAGGATATAGCAAAGGTAGCTAGAATCAGTACTACAGAATGTCTTCGCTGTTTTAATAAGACTGTTGGGATGCCTCCGATTCAGTATCTGAAGCGCCTTCGGATTCAGAAAGCGGCTCTGCTTTTAGGCTCTTCTGATGACAAGGTCATTGATATAGCTCTTTCCTGTGGCTTTACTGATATGAGTTATTTTTCAAGAGCCTTCAAAGAATCTCGAGGAATGACTCCAAAGGAGTATAGAAAATCGGTCAGGTAGAGCAAATTTTTTTTGAACCTGTACTTGCCTTTTCCTAGTCCGGAAACAGGCCCAATATAATCATAAAAAAATGGAATGCCGATTATATATCAGCTGCTACTATACAGGATCTTCAAAAAGAACCTGATTAAGACTTGTTACTGATTTTTAAGGGATTTAACTTCTCCTTTCATTAACTGATTAAATTCCTGTGCTAAAATCTAAGATAGAAACAGTAAAGAGGCGTTTATGAAGAAAGATGTTTTGCTATATACCGGTGGAGAGGACTTTGCTGAAATTATCAATGGAGGAGGTTACTACGTTGATAAAACTGCT